>JBDTWU010000168.1:0-4728 GCA_040006535.1 bacterium
AGGTGCTTTGTAACCCCATACAGCAGAATATAATGTAGATGTAAAATGGTCATTGAGATTCTTCAGCAAGAACATATTTTGATTAGGCAGCTGCGAAAAACAATCGGATATTTGAAAAAATATTATTAAAGAAAATAATATTACAAAAAATTTTTTCATGGAATAGAAAGTTTTATTTTATTAAAATCATTTTTTTTGTTTCAGAGAATTTATTTGAACTGTTTTCAACTTCAAGTTTATAAAAATAAGTACCGCTGCTAATACCAAATCTGTTTGCATCAAATAATATCTCATACGAGCCTCCATCACGAACATCATTAATCACATTCGCAACGACTTTACCCTGCATATTAATAATATTCAGTTTTACAAATGAATTTTTATTAATAGTAAATTTAATATTAGTGGAAGGATTAAAAGGATTCGGATAATTCTGACTTAAAGAAAAAGATTCAGGAAGAACATTATTATTTGAAATACCGGTCATTGAGAATGTTGTCTTGATGACAAACAACCCGTTGCTGATATCGGAACCTATGATCTTTCCCGAAGGAAATTTATATACTCCCCAGCATCCGGTATAATTGTTAACATTATCAACGGGTCTTGTATCATACCATGCGACCTCTACAGGCATAGCAGGATTTGAAATATTTACAATCCGGATTCCTGAAGCATAGTGTGCGATCACGGCATAGTCACCGTATATTTCCACGTTGTGAACAATTGTTGTTGTAATGTTGGTTGGCTGCCAGCTTGTTACATAAGTAATATTCGATAGATCCTGAATATTCCATACCTTCAGTTTACCGGGTGTAGTATTTTCATCTGTTACAAGTAAATATTTTCTGTCTCTTGTAATAGCGCAATTGTGCGGTGACGGATTTGGAAGATTATTAAAGAATGTAATTTCCAGTGGATTATCTTTATTTACGGCACTAATAACCGTGACCCTTTGATTGCTGATGTTTGCAGCCCATATCGTATCATTCTGCACACGGCAATCATGCACATATTTCAAGGCCCACTGCCCTCTCTTTACAGGATTTACAGGATCAGTAACATCAACTATTGCAACTCCCCCGGCGGATGTACCCCCCGGTGTAGCATTTCCTCCGTTAAGATATAAAAAATTTCCTTCCTGGGAAATAGAATGGGTATGATCATAACCAGTATAATTCCATGTCCTTACAAGGCTGACTGAGTCAGGAAGATACTGCAGATCGACAATTTGTAATCTGCTGCTGGCGGCTTCTGAAACAATGTATGCATAGTGCGAATACGTTTTCATTTCTCTCCAGCTGCTGTTAAGACCCGTAAGAAAATCTACTTCATGTATGTTGGCTGAATCGGTAATGTCTACAAATGAAGTTCCGGTATTTGTACCGAGTATTGCATATTCTCTTCCATTGGGAGCAGTATATCCCCAAAGTGCAGAGTAGCTCGAATAATTATCAAGGTTTCTAAGCAGATAAGTGTTTTGATTTGGAAGCTGAGCAAAGGATTGGTTTATAGAAATTAAAAATAAAGAAATAAGAAGAAAGTTGAATTTCATTTCATGGGTTTAATTTGGTCGATTAAAAAAATTTATTAAAAATAGCCAAATCAGACGTTAAAATCCAATTATATTTAAAATGGTATACAAACAATGGAGAATTTCAACTGTCGTTATCAACTAATTAAAAAACCACTGACAGGTAATCACCATGGACTTATTGTATAAGTGGTATGAATATTATTTTTGAGGAGACAAGTTAATTTCATACACTTTCTCTTTACTGTTATGAATTTTCAAAAACTTTGGTACAGATCGTAGTCTTGAATTTATATTCGTGTTCAATCTTTGTAACTAGACTATCAACAGAGTTAGACTGTTTTCAACGAATACTATTTTTTTATTTGAAGAAAGAATATTTTTGATGTAGCTTAACGATGTCAGTCCGACAGAATAATTTCTCTCCGTCGTTTGTGCAACACCATCCGTTAACTTCCCGGCTATTTCAGAAACTTTACCGTTTTGTTTTCAAAGTATTCATTTTAGTAATGAATGTTTTAAACTAATAAAGTAATTTAACAAAAATTTTTTGGCTGAAGAGTGTTTTTAAATCTAAATTCAAAATTTTTCCGCCCCTGTGGTGTAACGGATAGCACAAAGGTCTTCGGAACCTTTGGTCAGGGTTCGAGTCCTTGCAGGGGCACCATTTAAATATTCTCAAAATCTGCAATTGTTAATTCCAAATCACAAAAGATTCACAGGATCAACATCGATAATTACACTTATTTTTTTCGGGATATTTGTATTAATATAATCTTTAGTTTTTCTGAGGATTGTATTCATGTATTTTCCAGACGGATCTTTTTCCTTGCTTGATTTAATCAATAAATGAAATCTGAATTTGTTTTTTAATTTTGAAAAAAGCGGCACATTAGGTGGAAGCACTTCTAATTTGTTAGATGTGTTCAGTTGTTTTAATAGATTGTAAATTTCCTTGCATTTTGACTCTGCAAGATTGGGATCTTCTGACTTTGTTTCTATAATCGTGATGCGGCTGAATGGAGGATAATTTAACTGCCTTCTTATCTTTATCTCATTTTCGTAAAAATTTTTGTAATCATGATTCTTTACATCTCTGAATACATAAAAGTCGGAATGATTTGTTTGTATTAATACCTCACCTTTGTTCTCGCTTCTCCCGCTTCTGCCGGCTACCTGCGTCAATATCTGAAAAGTTTTTTCAGTTGCGCGGAAGTCCGGATTGAGCAGTCCGATATCTGCATTCACTACTCCAACAAGGGTTACATTCGGAAAATCCAGACCTTTTGAAATCATCTGCGTCCCTGTCAGGATATTAATTTTATTATCATAAAAATCCTTTAAGATGTGCTCATAATGCTTTTTAGAAGTAAGGGTGTCTGAATCCATTCGCTGAATGACTGACAGGGGAAAGATCTTTTGAAGCTCTTCCTCCACCCTCTCTGTTCCCGCCCCTTTGGGAATAATCATTGAAGAACCGCAGGCAGTACATACTTTCATAAATTTTCTTGAGTAACCGCAATAATGACATTTTAACAGATCAAGTCCTTTGTGATAAGTCAGGGAAATACTGCATCTTACACACATTTCAACACTTGCGCAATTCAAACATTCCAGATATGAATGATAACCTCTTCTGTTTTGAAGAATGATAATGCTTTCATCCTTTGCAAGGCGTTCCCCTATTTCGTAAATAAGTTCTTTTGACAAGAATCTGACTTTAACTTTATCGATGCTGTCAAAGAAATCTTTTTTATCATCATCAGGAGCAAGCTTATCTCTTTTTAACAAATCTATTATTTTTATTTCAGGAAGTGTCAGGTTGGAAACACGGGACAGTAATGTAAGTTTTTCATACTTACCCGTGTCGGAATTATAATATGACTCGATGGATGGTGTTGCAGAACCCAGTACAACAACAGCGTTATTTAACTTTGCCCTGTAAATAGCAGCATCTCTGCCGTTATACCTTGGTGAGTTTTCCTGCTTGTATGAGGAATCATGCTCTTCATCAACTATAATTATTCCAATATCTTTTAAAGGTGCGAAAAGTGCTGAGCGGGCACCTATGATTATTTTAAAAGTCCCGTTAATTATTCTGTCATATGTATCGAGCTTCTCACCATCAGAAACCTTGCTGTGTATTACCCCGACCTTGTCATGAAAATATTTTTTAAATCTGTAAATGAGCTGCGGCGTCAATGATATTTCCGGAACTAAAACAATCGCTGTTTTTCCGTTGCTCAATGCATTTTTTATGGCATTAATGTAAATCTCAGTCTTTCCGCTGCCGGTAACCCCATACAGCAGAAATGTTTTAAATTCATTTTTAATAACTGCAGCATCGATTGTGCTCAATGCAGACACCTGCTCCCCATTAAGAATTATTTCTTTGGATAATTCTGAATAATGTCCCTCAGAATCTCTGTGCTTCCGCAGTTCTCTGATATTTATTAAATCTTTTTTATACAATGAGTAAATTGATGAACTTGTTATGCTGGCTGTTCTACTGAGGGTATTCAATTCAATATTGTTTTCCTGGAGGAGAATCTCAAATACTCTAATCTGATTTAATGATCTTATTTTATTCCTTTTAATTAAAGCAGTTAATTCATCATCATTAAAGTTTTTACTAATAACTTTAACTATTTTTTCCCGGGTCGGTTTTGAATAAAATTTGTCAAATTTAACTATATGAGCCCTATGCAAAGTATTGATAAATTTTGATAAATCGTGGTACTTAAATTTCCTTTCAATTTGTCGTTTTGTATAGCTTGCTCCGCTGCCTTTTTCGAGATGCTTGATTATTTCAATCAGAATTTCCTCCTTGTTCCTGATAGCATCCAGCTTTTCTATATAATTCTCTTCCAGTGAATAATAGATATCTGATTTGATGTTAATATTACGGGGAATTGTGGAGAATATTACTTCTCCGAGTGGCGACAGATAATATTCGGAAACCCATTTACAAAATTCAATGAGTTCAAATGAAATAATTCTGTATTCGTCAAGAACAGATCTGACATCCTTAACATTTTGAAGTATAGTGTGATTAGTTACCTCGATTATTATTCCTGTTACACTTTTCTTTCCAAAATTTACCAGAACTCTTTTGCCGGCCTCAGCCGATTCTACAAACTGATCGGGAAGCTTGTAGGTAAAAAGCGTATCTATCGGAAAGTTAAGGGCAACAT
>JBDTWU010000169.1:0-5015 GCA_040006535.1 bacterium
GACACACTTGATGAAACCGTAGATTTCATATTTGAACTTACCAATTTCAATAAAGAAATTAAATTTAATATCACAAATTTTATAGATGAGAAAAATTCCAAAGCGGTGGTGATCTCATCTTCACTTTGCATTACTGCATTAGAGCAGTCGGTCAACTCAAAATATTCTTCCCGGATTATCGGAGCTGCATTATATCCCGGCTTTTCAGATGTCAAAGGAGTAGAACTTTCAAGAACAAAGTTTACTTCGCAGGAAAATTATGAAAAAGTAAAAATACTTTTTGAAAGCTGCGGAAAAAATGTTTATTCAGTAACAGACAGGCCGGGTATGATATCGTTAAGAATCGTTACTATGATAATAAATGAAGCTTACCTTGTGCTGCAGGAAGGAACTTCAAACAAGGAAGATATCGATACCGCAATGAAATTAGGCACCAACTATCCTTATGGCCCGATAGAATGGAGTGAAAGGCTCGGAGTAGATCTGGTCTATAATATTCTTAAGACAATGTCAGATGAGTTCGGTGATGATCGCTACCGGATCACTCCCCTGCTGAAGGAAAAATATCTGGAAACTCTGAAGGTTTCATCCTGAGCGGCGGAAACATTTCCCTGATTCTTTTTCAGGATTGTTAATCACACCTGTATAATAACTCTTACTTCCTGCACGGAACAATTTATAATATAAATTTTTTTCATCATATCTTACAAAAATTTTTTAAAGTTATTCTATTTATAAATCTATAGTTCGGCAGCTCAGCATGACTTTTAAATTTACTTAATCTATAATTTCAAGAATCAATTCCTTCAGCCTGGGTTTTGATTTTGAAATTTTAACCGCATCTTTGAGTCTTATCTCTCCTTTTAAAAGCTTATGATCGTTTTCTGCAAAGAGTTCACAAATTATCTCACCTTTTTTAATTTCATCTCCGCATTTCTTTTTTAAAATTATTCCGGAAATGTAATCAATTTTATCATCAACCTTCTTTCTGCCGCAGCCCAGCTCAATTGCAGCATAGCCAAAATCTGAAGCATTCATTTCTGAAATAAATCCATCCTCAGCCGCAATAATTTCCTTTTTATGTTTCGAGCGTTTGTAATTTGCCCAGTCCTTAACATATTCCACATCGCCATTTTGAATTTTAACGATCTCAAGAAACTTATGATAAGCACTACGATCCATAAGCTTATCCATTGCGAGCTTTTCACCTTCCTCAATGCTGCCTGACTTACCGCCGAGATAGATCATTGCACCGGCCAAAACATTATTGAGTTTATACAGATCGGGAATCATTCGACCATTCATAACTTCAATACACTCTTCCACTTCAAGCCAATTACCGATATTTCGCCCCAGCGGCTGATGCATGTCTGTTAGAATGGCAAGTGCTTTCTTACCCGACTTTTTCGAAATTGAAATTAATTTTTTTGCAAGCTCAACAGATTTATGATAATCGGGCAGATTGGCACCGCTTCCGATCTTCACATCAAAAACAAATGCATCAGCACCTTCAGCAAGCTTCTTGCTCATTATGCTTGAAGCGATCAGAGGTATGCACTCTACTGTTGCAGTCACATCACGAAGCGCATAAAGTTTTTTATCTGCAGGCGCAAGCTCTGCTGTCTGTCCAATCATAACCACACCCGTCTCGGCAATTATTCTCTTGAAATCCTGTATCGAATAATGAACATTAAATCCCGGGATTGATTCGAGCTTGTCAAGTGTACCGCCTGTATGTCCGAGTCCCCTGCCGGAGATCATCGGAACTGCAATCCCGCACGCTGCAATAAGCGGGGCAAGTATAAGAGAAGTTTTATCACCAACACCACCGGTGGAATGTTTATCCACCTTAGCCATATTCAAATAATCCAGATCAACTATCACTCCGCTGTGAAGCATAATCTCGGTAAGATGAAAAGTTTCTTCATCATTCATTCCCGTAAAATAAGTTGCCATAAGAAATGCTGACATCTGATAATCCGTGATCTCCCCTTTAAGATAGCCATGAATAAAATATTCTATCTGATTTTTAGAAAGAGGAAGATCATTTCTTTTTGCTTTTATTATCTCAACGGGATTCACTTTTAACGATGTTAATTTTAAATTAAATAAAATTGGATGTGTAAAACCTAATTCCGGAATTATTCAGATTATTATTCTTCAGGTATTTTATTTTAATTTTTCATTGTGAAATTGTTTTCTGAAATAAACTGCCTGATACTGGTTGAATAAGCTTTTTATATCCGGAGTTAAATCATAAAAAAAAGATTTAGGCATATATTTAATACTGTATGCCAATACCGGATGTTAAAAAACCAGCCACTATTTGAATAAAAATATAATCTTCTTAAAACCTTTTTATTTAATTCTATGGAATGAATTAGAAAATATTGTTCATATTCATTGGCAATTTAAAGAAAATGATTCGTTATTTAAAGTCGATGAGGACTGCTTTAGAAAGCGGAAAAAATTATTTCATTATAAAAATATAAATATTCAAATGACCTGTCCAGTGCCGGGCAAGTATTAACTTTCACAAATGTGTTTTATTGCGGTTTGACAATGTGAAATTTCAGCCATACTTTTATTTTGAATTATGGCACAGCTTCAGAACATCCCGGCATTTAAATTTTCAATCCTTCTTATTGCCGGCATATTAATTGGCTCGGAATATTTATTAAATTCATTCATTCTGCTAATTATCCTGTTTGTATTAATAATCATTTTATCCGTTTATAAAAATAAATACTCCAGTTTCACGCTTCGCTCATTAATATTTTTATTAATAATTTTTTTTGGTATTTATAAATCAAACCTGGATTATTTTTCCAATGAGAGTAACTCTGTTCGATTCATTCCTGATATGAACCGAAAGACAACGGCAGAGCTTACAGGAATTATTTCAGAATTTCCGGAATATGACAGCAGCACCATCCGGCTGATAATTGACTGCAACACATTATACACAGGTGATGATACTTTAGTAGTGGACGGGAGTGTAATTGCAAATATAAGGAGTGATCAGTATAAAAATAATAACACTTCGCAGCCGGTGCTGCTTGCAGGTGATAAAATTTCGTTGACCGGGACTATGTCTGCACCCGGCTGTAAGAGGAATCCCGGAGAATTTGACTATAAAAAATATCTGGAGCTTCACTGCATCTTTAAGATTTTTAATGTGTCTGGATTTGAGAACATAAAAATAATTTCACAAAATAACTCCGGATTTTTATACAGTAATATTATTTTCCCTGTAAAGAAATTCATGCTCCGGAATATTGACAGGAATATTAAAGGAGATGAAGCAGCGTTCCTCAAAGGTCTGATTACCGGTGAAAGAGACGACATTTCTTCTGAGATGAAAGATGACTTTGTAAATGCAGGGGTGATGCACCTGATCGCTGTATCCGGACTTAATGTTGCTTACATTGTTATTTCCCTCACATTGATATTATCCCTTTTTAGAATCCCTCTTATTCCCCGCACTGCCATTACTATAATTTTCTTGATCTTCTATTGTCTTTTTACGGGAAGCTCTGCTTCAATTGTCCGTGCAAGCATTATGGGAATTTTAGTGCTGACCGCGTTTCTCATTGAAAGAAGGATTAATTTTTTTAATGTGATCGGAATTTCCGTTATGCTGATCCTGACCTATGATTCAAAACAATTATATGACGCAGGATTTATTCTCTCATACTCAGCTACATTATCTATGGGGTTCTTTTTAAAAAAATTTGAAAAATTATTTTCCGGAAAAATAAGAAACTGGAATATAAACGGGAGGAAAATTGTAATGTGGACCTCGGCACTATTCTTTACATCTCTGGCTGCACAGATCGGGACAATACCTATTACTGCAATTTATTTCGGAAAGATTTCTATCGTATCTATTTTCGCAAACATCATAGCAGTGCCGCTGGCTAACCTGTCACTTGCGATTGGATTCTTCCAGATTCTAACAGCTGCTTTTTCAGAATACCTTTCATCGGTTATTTCTGAAACAAATAATATTCTTCTGAGCTTTCAGCTGTTATTCATAAAGAGGTGTGCAAATCTGGATTATGCTTTTATATACGTAAAGGATTTTTCGGGAATAAATATTTTGAGCTACTATATTATTCTCTTTATTTTATTTTTTGTAAACAGCTCCCGGAAATTATTTTTCAATCTGATATTATGCATTTTAGTAATTTCAGGAAATTTTATTTACAATTATGACTTTGTAAATCCCTTAAATATAACTTTCCTTGATATCGGGCAGGGAGACTGTGCATTGATTCGTACCCCGGATGATAAGATTATATTGATTGACTGCGGAAGAATAACATACAAATTCAACAGTGGCGAAAAAACCATTGCACCATATTTACGGAGAAGCGGAATTTACAAAATTGATCTTCTGATTATTACACATCTTCATCTTGATCACATTGGCGGAATAAATTATCTGCTGGAAAATTTCAGTATCGGGAAAATTATTGAAAGCGGTCAGCGCGTAAGTTCTGAATTTGTCGATAAGATGGATAGTCTCATCACTGTCAGAAATATTCAAAGAGAAGCAGTACGCAGCGGAGATCTTATTGATGAACTTACTAATATAAGGCTATATTATTTATTCCCTTCAGATAATTTCGTAAGTGAATCCGGATATACCCGTGACAATAATCTTAACAATGGCTCGGTCGCTTTTATTCTCAAATATAAAGATGTTAAAATATTTTTTTCAGGAGACATTGAGAAGGAAGGTGAAAGATTTTTGTATGAAAATTATGGAGATTTTTTAAAAGCCGATATATTAAAGGTTGCTCATCACGGGAGCATAACATCTTCGACAATTCCGTTTATCATTAAAAATAAACCTTTGCATGCGGTCATTTCCTGCGGAATGTTTAACAGGTTCAATCATCCTTCAGACATTGTTTTAAACAGGCTGAATAATGCCGGCGCAATGATCTATCGTACTGACGTTAACGGGGCTCACATCTTTGAAAGCGACGGCAAGACAATTGTATCTA
>JBDTWU010000170.1:0-2794 GCA_040006535.1 bacterium
CATTCTGCAGATCTATTTTGTTAATAACCGGAATAATTTCCAGACCATTATCTATAGCTAGATATAAATTGCTTATAGTCTGCGCTTCGACGCCCTGCGTCGCATCCACAACAAGCAGTGCTCCCTCACATGCAGCAAGAGAGCGTGATACTTCATATGAAAAGTCGACATGTCCGGGAGTATCTATCAGATTTAAAATATAGTCCTGATTATCAGGAGATTTATATTTCATCTGAATCGCATGAAGCTTAATTGTAATTCCACGTTCCTGTTCAAGATCCATGTCATCAAGTATTTGCTTTGACATGTTTCTCTTTTCGATTGTTCCGGTTTTTTCAAGAAGACGATCAGCCAGAGTGGATTTACCGTGGTCAATGTGTGCAATAATGCAAAAATTTCTTATATCAGCCTTGCCCAATTATGTAATTAAATAAAAAAAAGTGGATTCTAATAAAAGTTATAATTGTAAATATGGAATAACCTTTTTAGATTCCACTTTTGAAAATAAAGAAAATTAGAATTATTTTCCTTCTGTTTTCCTTTTGGATCTTTCGTCCTGAATGTCTTTGCGGATGTCAGCAGCTTTTTTCCTGAGCTCGTTTAAAGACTTTCTTAACCTTGTACCTGCTGCATTCTGACCTTTGTCATAAAATTTTTCGATATCGGTTTTCATTCCATCCAATATCTCGGTCAGGTGGCTGAATTTCTCCATTTTGTTCTCCTTTTCGTTTTTGATGTGTAGGTTGATAAATATTTTTTATGGATAAAAAAGAATTCATAAGTAAGTGTAAGTTAATTTTCTTTTTTGATATAAAAAAAGCAATTATGTCAGTATTGAATTGACCAGTTTGCCCCCTGTATTTTTATTATTACTCTTAAATTAAATATTTCACCCTTTATTTACAATTTAAATTAAATTGATGCTAATATAAAATTTAGAACTTTATCCTGCATACTCTTACTTATTTTGTAATATTTAATTTAATTTTACTTCTCATTCCGGTATTTAATTTTATAGCAAGCACCTATTAATTTTAATACACTTCATTTTCAATACAAATAAGTTACTTTGTCTTTTTTAATTTATTAAAAATTTCTTCTGATGAAGAGATATAAGACTGCAACAGGTTCAAGCATAGAATCAATTACTTATCCGAAAAAAATTCATTTTAAGGAATTTGATCTGAATAACGGATTACATTGTATTTTACATAAGGATAATAGAAATCCGATTGTAAATGTAACTGTCGCTTATAAAGTCGGGTCAAAAGATGAAAATGTTAATAAAAAAGGGATCGCGCATCTTTTTGAGCATTTGATGTTTCAGGGTTCGGATAATGTAAAAAAAAATGAACACTTTAATTATGTTATGAAATCCGGGGGCGTATGCAATGCGTTTACTATGCATGATATGACAGTATATTTCGAGCTGATGCCTTCAAACAGCTTTGAAATCTCATTATGGCTTGAATCGGAAAGAATGAATTCTCTGAATATTTCTGAAGATAACCTGCTTAATCAGAAAAATGTAGTGATTGAAGAAAAGAAACAGATTCACGATAACGCTCCTTACGGAACCACAATTAAAAATATATTTGAAAATATATTCCGGGGAAGCGGCTACGAATCTGCCGTTATAGGGGAGGTCAGTGATATAAATTCTTTTTCATCAGAAGAAGCAATGAATTTTCACAATAATTATTATTCACCTGAAAACTCGGTATTAATGGTTTCAGGGGATATTGATTACGACAATGCTGAAAAACTGATACGAAAGTATTTCACAGGAATTGAAAAGCAAAACACAATAATAAGGAAAAAAAACAATATCGTATGTCTCAGTGAAGATATTGATTTGCAGGTTTATGACAATGTTCAGCTTTCTTTTCTAAACCTCTGTTATCAGATCCCCCCGATCGGTAATAAATCCAATTACTCTCTTGATTATCTGGGGGAGATAATTGCAAACAATAAGAGCAGCCGACTGTACAAAAAACTTGTGTATGAGAAAAAATTTTTAAAATCCATTAAAGCTGTCAAGTATGAACTTGAAGACGCGGGTATTTTTTTATTGCGGGCAATGATTAATCCGGGTGTTGATGTAGAGGATATAAAAAATGAAATTTTTAAAGTCATAAATGATCTGGCTGAGCAGGGATGCACGGATGAAGAATTTCAGAAAGTAAAAAATCAAATTGAATTTGATAATACAGTCAAACATATAAAACTGCAGAATATTTCCATCGAAACAATTTTCAACTATCATTATTTCAAGGACACTAATAGAATAAACAGCGAGATGAATAAATATTTATCCGTTACAAAGCAGGATATTAAAAATTCTGTAAACGATTTTATAAAAAACAAAAATAAGCTGATACTTACTTACCTTCCTAAGAATTAAAAAAAGCAGAAAACAATATTGAAAAATCAATTAGCTGAAAAAATCAAGTTCGATGTGCCTTCACTGGATTACAGAGAATATACATTGGATAACGGATTACGTCTGGTCATGAGCAAGTTTGGGAATATACCTATGGTTGCCGTAAATACAACATTTCATATAGGCTCAAAAGATGAAGAAGAAAATATGACAGGACTTGCACATTTGTTTGAACATTTAATGTTCGAAGGATCACCAAATATTGAGAAGGGAAAATTTGATGAGATTTTAAATCAGAACGGAGGAGACAGCAATGCATATACAAGCTGGGATAGTACAAGCTATTATATAGCACTTCCATCGAGTCATCTGGAAGTAGGATTATGGCTTGAGTCCGACCGCATCTCCGCA
>JBDTWU010000171.1:0-3587 GCA_040006535.1 bacterium
TTGAAAATATTAAAAGAGACGCAATAGAAAGAAAATACTGGATGCAGGATCTGCCAATGTTTCTCAACGGTTACACCAGCATCAATTCTTATTCGGAATCGGGAGCTTCAGTCGGTTATTCATACCTTTCACTCAGGGGATTTGATCAGAAAAGAATTTCAATTCTTATAAACGGCATCCCACAGAATGATCCTGAGGATCACCAGGTTTACTGGGTTGATGTTTCTGATTTAACTGCATCCGTAGAAGAGATACAGATACAAAGAGGCATAGGCACTGCATTATATGGCTCCTCATCAGTCGGCGGTGTGATCAATATAAAAACTATTGATCTGTTCAATCGAAAATTTCTGAATCTTTCAGGGGGATATGGAAATTTTAATTCGAAAAGATTTTCTCTGGAGTATTCTTCAGGTTTAATTGATAAGAGAATCGGATTTTACGGGAAGTTTACAAAGACGAATAGTGACGGTTATCGTGATCTGTCATGGTCGGATCACTGGTCATATTTTTTGAGCGCCGGAAAGTTTATCGGAAAAAACTCAACATTAAAATTAAATGTTTACGGAAGCCCGATAAAAAATCATCTTGCCTATCTGGGTGTTGATAAAGCATATCTTGAAGGAAAGATAACGGGCGAAAAGTTAGCTGACAGGAAATATAATTATCTTACATATACGGATGAGACAGATAATTATTACCAGCCTCATTATGAAATTGTTTATAATATTCAAACCTCAAAAAATATTTTCATTTCAAACACTCTCAGCTATATCAGGGGAGAAGGATATTTTAATACTTCTTTTCCTGTAAGTTACGGATATGATCTTGACTACTTCAGATTGAATCCTTTTTATGTTTCAGATACTACAACGTTCGACCCGCTTTATTACAAAAAAAATCCTGATGGTACATTTTATTCGGATCCGGCAAGAGGTTATGAAATCGTCCGGAGCAATATCGTCGCAAAGCTTACGGTGAATAATAATACTTTCGGAATGTTTCCAAAAATCATCATACAGCACAATAACAAAGGATCATTTACAGCAGGCGGAGAGATTAGATATCACAAGTCAGATCACTTCGGTGAAGTAACATTCGGAGACGCGCTGCCGCAGGGCACACCACCTGAATATCAGTATTATTTTTACAATGGAGGAAAACGAACGTACTCTGTTTATGCAAATGAAATTTACAGCTTTACAAAGAAGCTAAATGTTATGGCCGGTATTCAGTATGTTCATCACCGTTACAGTTTATCCAACGACAAATTCAAGCCTTACGATTTTAGTGTAAATTATAATTTCATTACCCCAAGAGCGGGAGTGAATTACAACTTCGATGAAAAGCTCAGCGCATTTGTAAATTTTTCTATTGCACAGAGAGAACCGCGTCTTAAGGATATTTATAACGCTGAGGATCCTGTTTCAAGACCTAACTTCAGAATAATTGACACTGCGAAAGGGATTTATGAAGACCCGCTGATCAGGCCGGAAAAGATGTTTGATTATGAGGCAGGCATAGGATATAAATCAGGTAAAATCAAAGCTGATCTCAATTTTTATTTAATGGATTTTAAAGATGAGATCGTAAATAACGGTCAGCTTGATAATGTTGGTCAGCCTGTTGCAGGAAACGCAGGGAAATCAATACACAGAGGCATTGAGGTGGGCATGGAAATCAAGCCTTTCCCTGAAAAGATCCTGCAGGGTGTTTCAATTTCCGGAAACTTAAATCTGTCACAAAATATTTTCAAAAAATATGTAGAGGTAAACGGAGTTGACTCGACAGGAAATATAATTTACGGGAATGATTATTCAGATAATAAAATACTACTTACTCCGGACATAATTGGAAACTTATCATTAAATTTTTTTCAGAAAGGTTTCGGTGCTTACATTTCCCTTCGTCATATAGGAAAACAGTATCTTGACAATTCTGAGAACGAAAGAAAAAATCACGGAGTCAGAAACGATCCTGGATATATTGATAAAATAATAGAACCATATACAGTCGTAAATGCAGGCTTGTCATTCAACATTGCTTCACTGCTGAGTCAGAAGCTTTTTAAAAATCTTGAACTAAGCTTCAAAGCGAATAATGTTTTTGATGTCATGTATGAGACTTCGGGGAATATCAGCTTCGGAGTTCCTTACTGGATACCTGCTGCTACGAGAAATTTCTTTGGTGAATTGAAGGTGGGATTTTAATTTTAAAGCGCTGCTGCGAATTCTCATGAATTGTTTTCACCACGGAGACACTAAGAAACTAAGACACGAAGAAAAAAATTGCAATAAAAATCTTTTGTGCATTTCATGGTTAAAATTATTTACTTAAGAGGGGAAGGGGATATTTCGCAGGCAGGTTGTTTTTAAACTTTAATACATTTGCTGTTTTCAATTCGTAATTATATTAAAAAGAGTTTATAAAAAATATTTTGGACAGCATTATAATAAAATAGTTAATAGAAAATTAATTGCACTTGACTCTATAGTTACTATATGTGTTTGTATATGATCAAAATGACAATAGGACAATTAGCAAAGAAAACACAAATACATATTCAGACAATCCGGTATTACGAATCGATCAGACTTTTGCCAAAACCGAAAACGAAAGAATCCGGCTACAGAGAATTTTCTGAAGAGTTTATTGATAAAATTAATTTTATTAAGAATGCGAAGGCTGTTGGATTTACTTTATCCGAGATCATGTCCATAATTAAAATTGATGAATGTCAGGATATTTACGAGCTTGCCAGTAATAAATTGATAGAAGTTAAAATTAAGATCAATAAAGGTAAAGAGCTGGAAAAAAAATTAAATTTGCTTTTAAAGAAGTGTCCTAATAAAGGTTCAGCTGAAGACTGCACAATTATTAAATCATTTAAAAAAATATCCATGAAAAGAAAGATCGAAATTTTTACTGCGGGATGTCCTGTCTGTGAAGAACAGGTTGAGAAAATAAAAGAAGCAGCATGCCCAAGCTGCGATGTAGTAACTCTTAACGTGAGTTCAGATAAAGATGCATTGAGCAAAGCAAAAAAATATAATGTGAAATCCTTACCGGCTGTAGCAATTGACGGCAAGCTTGCAGAGTGCTGCATCAGCAGGGGAATAGATTTGAATGTTTTGAAAAGTTTGGGACTGGGAGTTGCGGGATAAATAATTTCCTTCCTTTTTTGAAACGAGTAAAGAAAGATAATTAAATTTATAGATGATGAGATCTTTGAAGAATAGTTATTTACCAGATTAACTGGTAATTCATATAAAACTATAATCATCAACCTATCCAAATTTCCGCGGTTTTTTTTTATTCATCAACTTCCAGGTTAATGACGCTCCCAGTGCTCCAATAATTGGAGCAAGCTTGTAGATCCGGATAGGTTGTATATTACCGGAAACTATTGCCGGTCCTAATCTTCCCGCCGGATTCATTGAAGCGCCGGAGATTGGTTCGGCAAACATTGCTTCAAGTAAGACAGTTGCACCAATTGCTATTCCCGCCGGCACATATTGTTGTGCAAGGAAAGAGTGTCGAACGAGAAGCAAGTATCTGCGCAATTCTGAATCAGATGATCTGCCGGT
>JBDTWU010000172.1:0-4124 GCA_040006535.1 bacterium
CAGGTTCAGGGCGCGGGATCAGCACACTTTTGCATACAATAAACTCCAAACCAAAGAATGATGCCTTTCCAAGAATATACTGAATCGGCTCGTGCGAAATCCTCCGTTTTATAAATTCTTTTAATGTTTTTATTTCATATTTGCTGAGCATTCTGTCGAAATTCAAATACAAATTCATTCTCTCGCATTTAAGAATTTCACTTAACATCATTTCAATATTCAGTCTGGCATCTTCTATATTATTTTTTACTAACTGGTCAGTGGAATAATTAATAAACTCAAGCAAGGTTTCCGGAACAGAGTTCATCAAATCTATTAAAGTTTTTCTTTGTCTAAAATATTATTATAAATTGTCCTGCCGTTTACAACGGTTCTTAAAACTTTTACATTTAAAAGTTCTTTACTGTCAGCAGTGAAAATATCTTTAGAGATAACAATGAAATCTGCCTGCTTGTCTTTTTCAATGCTTCCTTTTGAATTTTCTTCAAATGATGCATATGCCGGCCATACTGTATAAGATTTTACTGCATCAAGCAGCGAGATCTTCTGGTCCGGGTTTGCAATTGTTGTTAATATTGTATCGGATAATTGTCTTGTGGTAAGATAATATATCTGGACAAAAGGATTTATCTGATGAAATGGAAAATCCGAGCCTGTAGTAATCATGCCGGAAGACTTAAGAAGTGAATTCCATAGCCCAAGTTTTTTGGCATTCTCGGGATTAATAATCTGAGAAACTATTTGCAGATCGTTCATGCAAACGTCAGGCCTTATGGAAGGAATCAGCTTAAGCTCGGCTATCTTGCTCAGTTCCCGGGGTGTAACAAATTCACAATATTCTATGATGGTTTTCTGATCCTTGGGATTCTTTTGCTTAATCACTTTTTCAAGTATGCTTAGAGCACTGAAAGTTGCCTTGTCTCCGATCGCTTTTATGCTGAATTGAAAATTTTTATCAATAGCACGGGAATAAATTCTTTCGATATCACTTTCTGTTATATAAGGAATTTTCCTCTTCGGTTCTTCTTTATATTCATCATTCATTACTGCGTCCTGTAATTCAAACAGTCCATCGTAGTCAAGTGAAATTGATCTTATTGTCAATCTGTCCCCATAATTAATTTCGGCACCCTTCTGTAGGTAAGATTCTACCAGAGCGCTGTCCTCCCCCGACAGAACAGCATATAATTTGATGGGAAATTTTTTTGAATCTATAAGTTCCTTGAAAATTTCAAGCCCCTCTTTTCCAACAGTCCTGTCGTGAACTTCAGTAATACCGTATTTTGCAATTTCATTCAAACCCTTTTCAACTTGTGTCAGCATTTCATTTTTTAATAATCCCGGTACATTATCTTTAATAAGATTAACTGCACTGTCGTATAACAATCCGGTTGGCTCTCCATTAACATCCTTTTCAATCTCTCCTTTTAAAGGTGATCGTGTATTCTTATCCACCTTAATAGTCCTGAGAAGTCTCGAATTTACCCATGCGGTATTTAATCCGGCATTTACCAGATAGACATTATAATTCGGAGCGATCTCATCCAGTGTTTCTTTGTTTATCTTTTCCAGTTCAATCTCCGGAATATTCAATTCACTCCATCCATAACCGCCGATCCATTCTCCTTCATTCGTAGTGCTTACTTTTTCCTTCACCAGCTGGATAATTTCATTAATGCTTTTTACATAGGAAAGATTTATGAAATTCAGATTTTTAGAAAATTCTATTATCGATCCGTCGGAATCTATAAAGCCAGGAAGCATTGTTGCCCCGTTCAGGTCCACTATATCTTCAGATTTGTATTTATCATTAATCTCTGCCGACGTTCCGACCTCAATTATTTTTCCATCTTTAACCGCAACTGCCTCGGCAACAGAATTTGCAGAATTCATGGTGTAAATTTTACCATTAGTATAGATTACATCCGGTTTTTCGCGGCAGGAAACAAACAGGACAATGACTATTAAAAAAAATAGATTATTCAATAACTTTTTATTATACATTATAGATTGGCTGATTAGATTATTTTAACTTACAAAAATCATTTATTTATTTAAATTCAATATATTAACCTCTTTAAAGTAAATATATTTAACAAAGGTATTGCAATATGAAATCTATATATATATTTTTGCAAAAGTCTCAGGGGAATGAAAAAAAACTTCACGATGAAAAAGCTTTACTATTCAATTAGTGAAGTGAGCCGGATCACGGAACTGGAACAGTATGTACTCCGGTACTGGGAAACTGAATTCGAACATCTCAGGCCGGCAAAAAACCTTTCAGGAAACCGGATTTATACAAATCGTGATATAAAATTAATTCTATATATAAAAAAATTACTGCGTGAAGAGAAATACACTATCGAAGGCGCCAAAAAATTGATTCGTAATTATTCAATGAAAGAACATGCAGAAGAAACTCAAAAAGAAGAGCTCACTGAAATTAAAGTTAATAAATTAACGGGAATCAGAAATAATGAGATGAGTCTCTTCGCAAGTGATCTTTCAGAAACTCCAAATTCGATTTTAAGGAATGAATCCTTAAGAGAGGATCTTATAGAACTGAGAGCGTTCTTAAAAAACTTATTAGAAGATGCGCGGTAAGGATAGTTTCGCAGGAAGCTCAAACAATAAGCGTAAAGTTTTACTGTACATGCAGGATTCACCTTGAAAATATTAATGTTAATTTTTTATTCTTTATTAACTAATAAGAAAAAACAAAAGCGAGGCATTGCTGCTTCGCTTTTATATTATAAATGAATTTTAAATAATTTAATTAACAGCTTTATATCTTTTTACATATGACTCTGCCTTTATTTTCATTTCCTTTTCTGGTGGTGAAAGTCCAGCTGCCCAAAAAGCCGCTGCCGTTTTTATTCAGGTTAATATAAACATTATAGTCTGCAGCTTTGGGTGGAAGCACAAGTTGTAATGTTTCTTTTATAAAGCTCCCGGCAAAACTTCCATTTATCAAATCCGACCCTTTGAAATTTTCAACAACTCTTTTGTTAATACTAATATCTCCTGAAGCAGACGCGGCGGCGTATTTGTCAAAGGAGATTGTGCCTTCACTTAGTTTATTTTCCAACGAGTCAAAGAAAACAATTGAATATTTGCTTCCCTCCGGGATATTATTATTTGTCACAGTGGATTTTGGAGCGTCCTTGTTTGACGAACAACTGAAAAGAATTAATGATAATAGAAAATATAATTTAATATTCATGGTTTAAGTCTTTTAAAATAAAAAGCCGCAATTTGTTATTTAACTAAAATCATTTTATTCATCAATGAAATTTTATCTGAGCTTAGTTTGTAATAATACACACCGCTTGAATAACTGTCTGCCTTCCAGTTTATATTATATTTTCCGGATTGTAAAAATCCATTAAATAATACTTCAACTAAACTTCCCTTTATATCGAATATCTCCAGCTTTACATTAGACGATCTTACAATATCAAATTTAATATATGTAACCGGATTGAACGGATTTGGATAATTTTGATAAAGAGTAAAAGTTTCCGGGATTTCAGAAGAAATATTTTCAATTCCAACCGATAAACACGGTGCTTGATTATACCTCAGTCTGCATGTATCACCGGGGAGAGGACCAAACCCTAAGCTTGCATTCACGTTTCCGCCTCCCAAATCACAATAGCTCATAAGTGTACCGTCTTGTAATGCATGAGGCTGAGTACCGCTTTGATAGCACGGCTGATTCTCTCCGGTGATAACACAGGTATCTATAGAACCGATACCGCCTCCTGAAAGTACAGGCCAGACGCATGCATGAGTATGACGTGAACCAATTATATGTCCCATTTCATGCCCTACTGCTATTGCTACATTAGAATATTGCGGATAAGGAGGAATAATATTCAAGGCAATGCTTGAACAAGTATAGCGTCCTGAAGAATCAGCAGAGTTATAAGGATTACATAAAACTCTGATTCCTCTGGCAATAGCATTATTGTCTCCAAACCTTGTAGTGAGTATATTATATATATCCAGATTATATTGATCCTGCATGAATTCTGCAAACTCTTTAACCAGTCCAAATGTATTACCTGCACCATAAGGATCATCTGACTGCCAGAATTCCAGACGGGCAAGCTCCAAAG
>JBDTWU010000173.1:0-7530 GCA_040006535.1 bacterium
CTTCGATTTTTCCTCTCCCACACTTAGCAATCCTATCTTAGGTTCAGATACATTGTAAATATTCTTCATATAGATATTTCCCATAAGCGCAAATTCAAGCAGGTGAATTGCCTTACAATCTACAGATGCACCAACATCAAATACCATCGTCTTACCTGAATCCGTTGGAAAGAGTGAACCTATTGTCGGACGGCCTACACCCTGTATCCTGCCGGATTTAATTATAGAGCCTGCCATTACGGCACCGGTATTACCAACGCTTATAAACGCATCCGCTTTTTTTTCTTTCATCAAATTCAAGCCGACATTAAGTGAGGAATCAGGTTTTGATTTTATAGAATCAGTAGCAGAATCTTCCATTGTTATTACTTCAGCTGCATTTACAACCAAAATATTTTTTAAAGATATTTTATGTTTAGCGAGCTCCCCGCTTATAAGATCTTCATTCCCGACTAAAATTATTTCAAGATCATCCGGTTTGGATTCAGCAGCTATAACAGCTCCGGAAACATTATTCAAAGGAGCAAAATCACCTCCCATAGCATCAACAACAATCTTTATTTTATCCATGATACCGGTTCTAAAAAATAATTTTAGTTCAATTTAATGAAAAGTAATTTGGAAACGGAAATATTCAGGTGAGTTTTTTACTTCATTATTTTTTCGGGATCAGAATGCTTTTGCTGTCATAATACCCGCAGGATGTGCAGACCCTGTGAGCCTGTTTCATCTCACTGCAGTTTGGACACGACATTAAAGTTGGCGCAGTTGCCTTGTAATGAGTTCTTCTTTTTCTGCCTCTGGCTTTTGAATGTCTTCGTTTTGGATTTGGCATGTATATTTATTATTTGGTTTTTGATTTGATCAGCTTTTCCCAGACAGGATTAATATCTTCGTCCCTGGAAATCTGTAACATTTCTTTTGTATCTTTATTACAATAAGAACACACCTCATCAGTTTCTGCAGGTGCTTTTTTCATTGGTATTGAAAGCAGTATGTAATCTCTTATGTCTTCTTTCAGATCTATCTGTTTCGTATTTGGAGGGATGAACTTTATATTGTCATCTTCAATATCTCTGTCATCCTTTTCCTTAAAGTCATATTTATAAATAATATTAAAACTGTTGCTGAAATCATAAATATAATCTTCAAGACACCTGCCGCAGATAAATTTAAACTTCCCGTTAAGCTTCGCCTTAATTGAAAACTGATGCTCAACTTTGTAAAGTTCTGCATTAACAAGAATATCTCCTATCAATTCAATTTCCTCGTCTTTGAAATCAAAATCATTTGAAGAGACTGACAGATCGTATTCATGTTCACCTTCCTTTAAATTGTGAATATTTATTTTAAATATATTCGATACCATCTCAAAGAACTTTAAGAATTAATAACTTTCTTCCAATACATAATTAATCTCTTTACCTGTCGCTCAGATTTTAAACACCAATCTGCTGCTTGTAAGCATCTGCATCCATCAGATTATTAATTTCATCCATGTTATTCGGCTCGATTTTTACGATCCATCCCTGTTCACAGGGGTCGGTATTTACTATTGAAGGATTGTCATTTATAGAAGTATTAATCTCAATGATCTTACCCGAAACAGGACTGTATATTTCTGACACTGTTTTTACCGCTTCAATAGAGCCGATTGTTTCTCCCTGTTTTACTTCGGTACCTGTATCTGCTGTAATATCGAGATAGATAATATCACCAAGCTCACCCTGAGCATAATCCGTTATTCCGACAGTACAAACATTATCTTCAACCTTCACCCATTCGTGATCTTTTGTGTACTTTACTGCAGAAGGAAATTTCATATCAGAATATGTTTTTAATTTTTAGTGAAGTGCAATTTACTTATTATATATATTGGATTCAATTGAGAAAAGGTGTGCGCAGAAGAAAATTTATATTTTTTCCAGCGGTGATAGAAGTTATGCTGTATCAAATGATCGGGCAATTATGGTTATCTTGTAGAACCAATCAAATCAGACCCGCAGCTTATTATACCCTGAATTTAAAACGGGAGATCTATCTGGCGGGATTTATCTGTACATCATCGTCGCAAGTTCGAAATAGCCAAAATTATTTGCATCAACAAAGAAAATGATGCTCACAAAGTGAATAAGGAATTTTTATTACGCGCTAAATTTATTCTGAATAACAGAAATCAGATTTTCAAGCTTTCTTTATTATCTGTCATTTCTGAGCTTAGGTCTCTTCCAATACGATCCCAGTCTTCATTCCTTTTTTGCACTGAGGGATATTCGAAATAAAATTCTTTATCTTTTATATCTGTAAATACACCAAGAAAATATTTACCGTCTTTGGATTCAACTTTCATTACATATCTTACGCAGCTCATGTTAAAGATGTGATTTTGTATTTTTAAGACCAAATTATTTCCTCTCTCCTGTATATTTTTTTCCCACTCTTCAACAGGATTTAAAAAAGTGAGTGAACGAAAAAAATTGAATTTATTTTATGATTATTAATTGGGGAATATTATGAAAATTTTTCTGTGATAGTTTGATTTGAATAATGCAAATATAATATAAATAAAAAATTATTCCCATATAATAATTCGTATACGGATAATATTTGATAATATTAGTAACAACCTATTATTAATATTATACTGATTATTTAAATAGTTAGCTTGCTGACAGTAAACTGTTTTAATACTTTGTCTTTTATCCTGTACAGATATTCCTTTGCCGCATCATATTCATTTGGGATTTCTCCATCCAATATCGCTTCTTCTATTTTATGTTTTAAAACCCCGACTTCCCTGCCCGGTGTAAGCCCGCAGATCTGCATTATCTCATCTCCTCTTACCGGCGATTGAAAATTTCTCAGCTTATCTTTTTTCTGAACTTCCAGAATCTTTTTTTCAACAATCTCATAATTATGCATGAACATGCTCACCTTATCAGGATTCTTGGAAGTTATATCTGCTCTGCATAATTTCAAAAGATCTTCAAGCTCTTCACCGGCCTCAGCCGCCAGTCGCCGGATTGCCGAATCTGTTACTTCATCGCCTGCAAGAGGAATCGGTCTGAGATGCATCCTCACGAGCTTCTCAACATATTCAAGTTTTTGCAAAGGAAACTTCATCCTCTGAAAGATCTTCTTCATCATCCTCGCTCCAAGTTCTTCGTGTCCGTGAAAAGTCCACCCGGTTCCTTCGACAAATCTTTTTGTCTTTGGCTTTGCAATATCGTGGACGAGAGCGGCAAATCTCAGCCATAGATTATTTGTGTTCATAGAAATATTATCCACTACTATGAGCGTATGGTAAAAAACGTTTTTATGATGAAAATCTTTTCTCTGATCAACACCTTCAAGCTGAGATATTTCAGGGAATATAATATCCATTACTCCGGATCTGAAAAGCAGATCCAGACCTGTGGAAGGTTTGGCAGTCATAAGAATTTGTAAAAATTCATTAGTAATTCTTTCCTGTGAGACAACACCGGTTTCAGTTATCCGGGTTTTCATTTCTTTAATTGCCTGAAAAGTATTTTCTTCAATTTTGTAATTGAGCTTTGAAGCAAATCTTACAGCTCTCATTATTCTTAAAGGATCATCATCAAAAGTCTTCCTCGGATCAAGGGGAGTGCGGATGATCTTATTTTCTATATCTGCCGCGCCGTTAAAATTATCAAATACCTCTCCGAAATTATCTCTGTTTAATCCGGCTGCCATAGCGTTGATTGTAAAATCTCTTCTGGACAGATCCTGATCAAGGCTTGCATGCCTGACCTTTGGCTTCCTCGAACTTTTGTCATAGCTTTCCTGTCTGGCAGATGCAAATTCGATTTTGTAAATATCTGTATTCAATAAAGCAGTTTCAAAATGACTGTATATACTGTCAAGCTCCGTCCCAAATTCCTGTGCAACAGTCTTTGCAAAATTTATCCCGTCCCCAAGCACCATAATATCTATGTCCTTCCCTTCTACTCCGATAATAATATCACGCACATATCCGCCAACAACAAATGCTTTATCTCCATGAGCATCAGCTATTTCTCCGATCCGCTTTAAAATCTTATTGTCGAGATTCAATTTCATTTTTTTATACGAAAACTGTTTCAATAGTAATTGTTTTTTCCGGATCATTCTCCCCGGGAATGCTTATGATATTATATTTTCTCATCAGATCATCAGTGATAGGTACCGAACATGCGGAGCTGTTAATGAATGATAATTTTTTAATAATTTTAATTTCATTAATATGAGTATGTCCGTGCAAAATAAGATTGACCTTATACTTTCTCAATAATTTAATTAATTTTTTCTTGCCATATAGCTTCATCTTATAATTAATTACCTTTAGCCAGAGAGAATGTGCAGGATATTCATTGTCAGGTTCAGGTTTGTTAAAATGATGATGAACTAAAACAATTATATATTTATCCCTGATTTCTTTTGTTGACAAAATTGATTTTAATTTCACAAAGTCTTTTTCATCTATTTTCCCGTTCGAGCCTTCAGGATTTTTATCAGCGGACCAGCGGTCAACCGAATTGATCCCCACGATGGCAATATTATCTATTACCTTAAGGTAGGGAAAAGACTTATTGTCCGGAAAAGTTTCTCTGAATAAATCGGTAAACTGATCAAGGTTATCGTCATAATTAATATTTTTGCACATCAGGGGAAAATGGAAAAATCTTGTTCCGGAAGGTGCTCCTCCGAAAATATCGTGGTTGCCGGGAATGACACTCATCTTTGAAGAATCCAGCAGATTATAATAAGAGAATAATTCCCTCACGTAAAGTAAATCCTGAATGTCCGGATTCTCTGCAATATCACCTGTCACAAATACATGATCACAATTTCTTTCGCTGATATCAGAAAGTAGCTCTACCATATTACTTCCATGTCCGTTCTCATCATGAAAGCTAACATGAAGATCCGATATGTGTGCTATTTTGTACATGAGATTATTTTAGCGTTCTAATACATTCAAAAAAATATATCTGAAATTATATCTGAAATTATAAATGAAAACAATCTTAGATTCAATTGATAACAGGACCGGACTCAATTTCCTTTACTATGGCATTAGCAACTTCCAGCGCCTGTAAACCGTCTTCAAGTGTCACTACAGGTTCAATGTCATTTTTAATCGAATCAAAAAATTTATTTAATTCATACTTCAGTGAATTCACTTCCTTTACCTGAGGACGCTCATAATAAATTTTCACTTTATTTTCTCCCTGTACAAACTCAGTCAGTGCAATGCTGTTAACATCTTCTGATTTCCCGTCAGACATCCTGAACACTTCGGAGGTATTTTGTAAAAAATCTATTGATATATATGCAGACTTCTGAAACAGCCTCATCTTTCGCATCTTGTTCTGTGAAATTCTGGAAGCAGTGATATTCGCGACGCAGCCGTTTTCAAATTTTATCCGGGCATTTGCAATATCTATCTTATCAGTAATTATTGCAACTCCGTTAGCATCAATGCTTTTTACTTTCGATTTTACAAGATTAAGAATAATATCTATGTCATGTATCATAAGATCCTGTATCACTGACACATCAGTTCCGCGCGGGTTGAACTGGGCAAGCCGGTGTGTTTCAATAAACATCGGGGCAATTGCATAATTATCCAGAGCAAGTATGGCAGCATTGAATCTCTCTATGTGTCCGATCTGAATTTTTATATTTTTATTTTTTGAAAGCTTTACCAGTTCATTTGCCTGCTCTGTCGTATCAGTAACCGGCTTTTCAATAAACGTATTAATATCGTGTGCAATGCACTTGCCGGCAATTTCAAAATGCGTCGAAGTCGGAGTTACAATAATTCCGGTATTTATTTTTTTAATCAGATCGTCAGCATTGCTGTTAAAAGCAAAATTATTATCTTCCGAAATGGTTTTATTTTTTTCAGCATCTGTATCATACACGCCGGCAATTTCTATATCACTTCTTTCGGTACAAATTTCTTTAAGTACTTTCAGATGAATTTTTCCCAGATGACCGAGTCCGAATAAACCAATTTTTAAAATTTTCATTTTATTTCCCGGACGGTTCTGCGTGAATAATGACGTTCACCAGTTTAGGATAATTTTCTTTCAGGTTAAGATATATTTTGCTTTCCAGTGTCGTTACAATATCATGGACCTCATCAAAGGAATAAATATAATTGAATACGCAGTTCAGCGATATTCTCATTTTGCCGTTTGTGCTTATCACCTGTATTTCACTGTTGGAAATTACTTCATTACACTCTGACAGAATCTTATTTACTTCTCTTACAATTTCGTTGGAGCTTTCAGTGATATCCTGTGTGTCAAATACGATTTCACTCGGCTCATCAATATGTATTTTCAAATGAGTGATCACATCGATCTCTTTTTTTATGCGCTCTTCAATTTCCGTGATTTCATTGTGCGCCTTTGTCAGATCATTAGTATCGCTGATTTCTATATGCAGCTCCGAATAGATCTCATTATCTATTTTATGTGAATAAATATCATGGCACTTGAACCCGAATTCATTTACAGTCATTCTGATCTTGTCATTAATAGTTTCTTCCTTAGTCTCAACCGGCTCGGAATGAATTACTACGTCCGCGTTCTCAATCAGCTGATTGAGTTTTCTTTCCACACCATCCATTATATCGTGAGCTTTTGAGAATGGAACAAGACGGCTTATTAGAATGGTCATATCAATGTATATTTTGGATCCCGAACTCCTGATCCGGACGCTCTTAATCTCTTCAACACCTTTCAGCAGCAGTGTTTCATATTTTACCTTTTCATATAATCCTGCAGGAACCCTGTCCATCAATGAATCAACTGCCTTTTTCGAAAGCTTATAGCCAAGAAAAATTATTACACATGTTACAACTAAAGCTGCGATCGTATCGGCTATTTTACTTATGTTAAAATAAACAAGCACTAATCCGATTATCACAACTCCCGAACTCAGAATATCTGTAGAGAAATGCAATGCATCCGCTTCGAGCGCATTTGATCTTGTTTCATTCGCAACCTTTTTCAAAATCCTTGCCCTGTAAAAATCAACTGCCATTGAAATTAACAGTGCAATAAAGATCCAGATGCTGATCTTCACTTCTGTATCCTTGTTAACGAACAATCTGTTTATAGCTTCATAAATTATATAAGATGACGTAATAAATAAAACTAACACCTGGAATAAAGCTGAAAAACTTTCAACCTTCTCGTGTCCGTAATTGTGATCTTCATCCGGAGGCCGGGAGGAATATTTTATTGATATAATTGTAACAATGCAGACAAAAATATCAATAGCGGAATTGAACACCTCAGATAATACGCCAAGGCTGCCGCTGAAATAAGCCGCAAGAATTTTAATAAAAGTAATTATAATTGCGGCATACAGGGAGTGCAATGCAACTTTAATCTTTTTCTGAGATATGCTTCCGGTATTTTCGTTCAAAATCTTTTTTAAGTTTATCCATCTGAAATCTATGCCAAATATCCCGATATTATTTAAACCCGCTCATTTTTTATTCTTCGTTGAGTC
>JBDTWU010000174.1:0-4670 GCA_040006535.1 bacterium
GATTGTCTGATAAATAATTTTTTGATCACTGAAATAATAATTTCCGGAAAATGTAGTGGTGGACTTTGTATAATCCAAAGTTCCCGAGCTATCATTAAAAACAAATGAGCTGAATTTATCCCTGATAAAGATCAGCCGGTTCTTCCGGTAATAAAATTCAGTCAGATACACGCCATGAGATATTCCAACGCTCTGATAGATCCTGTATATCCTGTTGCCTTTGTAAAAACCCGTCAGCTCTCCTCCTCCGTCGGTCATATTTTCAAGGAACTCTTCATTCTGGAGCGTCACGCTTTTTAAGGATGTATCTAAATGGATATCTTCAATCCTTTCTCTGATATCATTAATAATTTCATCTTTGTTTTGGGAAAATGTTGTTGAACAGATAATAAAATTTATTAAAGCTGAAACAATTAATAACAAAAATTTCATATATGAATTTATTTGAATAATTTTTAACTTATATAAAATTACGAAGTTAAAAACAATAAATAGAAAACTAATAATTCTTTCAAATGATTTTTCTCCGGAATGGCGAATTCACTTCAGACCCTGTTAAATTTTTATATGCATTTACTTTCCTGTAAGCATTTCCCCATACCTCTTTCTTCCTGTAATCTCTGATCGCATCAATATCAAACTCTGCAATGAAAATACCTTCTTCCTCACCTGCTTTTACCAATAAATTATCCAACTCATTTTCTTTTTCATCATAAACAACCGGAGAATATGCCTGTGAATTTCCATTACACTTTGGTTCGGGATAATTTGCAAGCGCAACTCCAACCATATTTTCAAATGCACGTGTTTTCAGCTGTGCATTCCTGTGCGAATCCATTTTACAGGAATTCGGAATCAAAATTATTTCCGCACCAAGCAGCATAAGCTCCCGTGCGCTCTCCGGAAACTCGCGGTCAAAGCAGATCATTGCGCCGGCTTTTAAGTTTCCCTGTTTGGTATTCAGATCACAAACAAAAAATTCCTTTCCGTGTTCACAAAAATTTTCCAGAGAAAAATCACAGGTGTGAACTTTAGAATAATTTATGATAATATTTCCGGATCTGTCAATGAGAGCAACTGAATTATAAGGCTTATCCTCCCCCTTTTGTAAAAATGTGATTGCAATTGCAATGTCCAGTTCTTTAGCAAGCAATTTAAAATGTTGTATAAATTCCGAATCTGAATCAATTGCATTTGAATGCCAGAGCTTTATCAGTGATTGTGAAACGTTGGTAAGATCAGTATCCGGCTGGAAGACACTATCATCAAAGCTTTCGTAACCAATGTTCCACATTTCCGGAAAAAGAATAATATCTGCATCGAGGGATTTCGCTTTGCGGCAATACATATCTCCTTTTTCCAGATTGAGTTTCTGATCGAATTTGTGAGAAGCTATCTGCAGTAATGCTACTTTAATCTTCAAAATGGAAATTTATCTTACGGGTTATAAAATTAATTTATTTATTTTTGATATTTTAAATAATATAATTTTTTCAAAAATTGAACCTGCCGCTATTCCTATGGAATAACAAATCAGATCACTCCATAAAAATCCATACCCTAATATTAATCCTCCTAATAAAGTATGACGAATGCTGTCGATCCATTCAGAACTGTATAACTGGCTGAATTCAATTGAATAAGAAAATATAAGTGATATAACAGCTATTCTTAATGTTGAGTATGCCGGAAATATAAATCCTGTCAGAAGAAATACCATCAGAGCCCACAAAATATCTCCTGAATATTCTGCAATAAATTTTGGTAATGCATCCGGATACTTTCTAGAACCTAAGCCTGCAATCACTGTAATTAAAATTAAAAAAAAATAAATTCTTCGATCTCTTTTTCTATCCAACTCTAACCCGTTTTAAATTATTTCAGATATCCGCGGTATCCTTCTTTAATGCTATCGGGAAGATAAGGGACTTCAAGTATTTGTTTCAGCATATTCTGATCTTCTCCTTTACTGACCTTACAATAAGTAACATCTGCAATAGTAACATCAAAACCAGATTCATGTACCAGTTCAATTTTATCATTTGCTTTTATTTGACCTTCTTCAATAACCCTGAAATATGTCCCATGCCTTCGCTGTTCATAAAATCTCTCTATCATATCCGTCATCCCGAATTTTGCATTTAATTTTACACAGGGAAATCTTGGCTGGACTGCCTGCAGCTTAGACGTTCCGATCCTATAGATATTTCCAATTTTAACTTTATCATCAGTCATACCCTTTGTAGTAAGATTTTCCCCAAAGAGTCCGGGGCTCCAGTCTTCTCTTGTGATCTGCAGTTTCCAGTAATCATAGTATTCAACATCATAAGAATAAATTGCTTTGTCAACACCTCCGTGGACTCTAAGGTCCGCCTGTTCATCTCCTTCAATATTTGTTGATGAAACTTTGCACGGGTGATCTACAGGGAATTTGTAAATGCTCGTAATGAGAATCTTTCCGTTCCATTCAACTTCTCTGGGTGTTCCTACATTTAATGAGATGAGTTTCATGCGATTTAAAATTTTTTCATGATTGAAATAATTTTCATATCTGATTTTTTTTTTTTCAGAATAAAATAAAATAATAGTTTATAAATTTAAGTTATCTGTATTTTTTGTTGTATAAAGAAATTTTGACTATTCAACCTTCTTCCAACTTGAAATTACAGAGTAAGAACTATAATTTGTCAAAGAAAAAATTTAAAATGCAACCAAACGAACTGATAAATTCTTCCAATGCTCCCGAGCCTGTCGGATCATATCCGCATGCGCGCAGAGTTGGTAATTTGCTGTTTCTGTCGGGAGTAGGACCACGCGAAAGAGACAGCAAAAAAATTCCGGGTGTCGAGCTTGATGAAAGCGGAACCATTATTTCTTATGACATCGAAACTCAGTGTCATTCAGTTTTTAAGAATGTACGTTACATACTTGAAGCAGCCGGGTCAAGCTGGGATAAGCTTATTGATATAACCGTCTTTCTAACTAATATGAAATCAGACTTTGGTCTTTACAATAAAATTTACGGTGAATATTTCAAAGAGAACCAGCCGTGCAGAACGACAATTGAAATCAGCTCACTTCCAACTCCCATTGCAATAGAGCTTAAATGTATTGCAACCCTTTAAAATTATTTAAAAAAGATTTATTAATTACAATTAAAGCATGCTTGAACAGATACAAAAAAATTGGTGGCTTGTTCTTTTAAGAGGAGTGCTTCCGGTTATATTCGGACTTGTTGCTATTTTCTTGCCCGGAATTCTATTGATAACATTATTAGTATACTTTGGTATTGTTGCAGTGATATGCGGGGTGTTCCTGCTGATCGAAGGTTTTGGTATTAAAGAAGAAGACGGCGGCATGCGCATACTTGAAGGTGTCCTGTCAATATTTTTCGGATTACTTTTAATAATTTTGCCTGAATTTATATTAGATGTTGTAATGTATTTAATTTCTATCTGGGCCATCATCGGAGGTATAATGCAGATCTTCCATGCTCTTAAGCTGCGCAAACTTGTTGAAAGTGAATGGATTACAATATTGTACGGTGTAGTAACATTAGTATTCGGAATTCTTATTTTATTAAATATTCGTGCAGGTGCACAGGCACTCGTTATGTTTTTCGGTGCATATTCAATTATCTCGGGATTACTAATGATATGGTTATCATTAAAAGTTAAGAAAATAAATCCGGTGCTTCCTTAACGTAAGACGTAAGACGCTAGATGCCAGACGTAAGAGAATAATCTCGACTTTCACTTCTCGCGTTTCACGTCTCACCTTTAAAGTCTCACGTCTCACATCTCACGTCTCACGTCTCACATCTCGCATTTTGACTTCTGAATTTCAAAAAATATTTTTCAAAGCAAAAATTATTCTTAAAAATATTTTTTTAAAAACATAATCTTATTGACAATAAGAGATATAATGTTATATTTGCATAAAATTTTTATAGAACAAAAATAAATTTTGAGATTAGCATTAACATATAATATAAAAAAGGAAACTGAAAATATTTTAACATCGATAGAAGACTCATCTTCAAAAAAAGATTACCGGAAGTATCTCAATGATAATCTTATTCAGAATTATCCCGAAAGATTAGACGATACATACGCAGAATGGGATTCTGAAGAAACTATATATGCGGTCAGAGATGCTCTGGAGGCTTACGGACATGATGTCACCCTGATCGAAGCTGACAGTGATGCTTATGAAAAACTAAAGGCAATCAATCCGGAATTTGTATTTAACGTGGCTGAAGGTTTTAAGGGATCTTCCCGCGAATCGCAAATTCCTTCAATGCTTGAAATGCTCGGAGTTAATTTTACCGGAAGTGATTCGATCACAATTGGTATATGTCATGATAAATCACGGTGCAAGGAAATTTTATCATATTACAAAATTCCTAATGCAAAATTTTTTATTACTGATGCGATACACAACACCGATGAAAAAATTTCTTTTCCGAAATTCATCAAGCCTCTTCATGAAGGTTCATCAAAAGGAATTTACAATTCAAGCGTTGTGAGAAATTGTGCTGAATTACGGAATGAAATCCTGAGAATAAAGGAATGTTATAATCAGCCCTCTCTAATTGAAGACTATCTGGAAGGAAAAGAATTTACAGTGGCTATGCTTGGTAACGGTGTAAATGTAAAAGTCTTACAGGC
>JBDTWU010000175.1:0-7496 GCA_040006535.1 bacterium
TAATATAGTGCTGAAGTTATCTTAATGAAAGAGTTTATAAGATTAGTTCTGGTAAAAAAAATTTATACAAAAAATATTTTACATACTTTCAATACTGTTAAACCGTTCCAAACGATTATCGTAAAATTCACAATGAACTTTGATTACCGTTCTTCCTTTTGTACGATCCCCGCTAATGCGGGACAGGCGTCAGAAAGTAACAAAGAAAAAATCGCCCGCGGCTAAAAAATGGCTAAATTTTACTTTGAAAGCTAAAAGATTTTCATGGAATGTATTTGCATTCCTTTTACGTTCTTATTCGAAAATCTTTCCTTAACGCTTTCAAACTAAAATTCTTTACGCCATTGTTTCGCAGGGGGGTTTTATAACTTTAATACATTTGCTGTTTTTTTATTCGTGAATTAGAGTAAAAACAATTTATAAAAAATATTTTAGACAGTACTGTGTATGGTGATATTTGAGTATGTTGATATTAACTGTAAAGCTGAGTAAAATCAAAATATTTAAATTCTATTTTTCAAAAAGTCTGTTTCAGGTTTTCAGAACCAAATTCAAACCTTATAAACTTTACGAAATTAATACAACAAGATATTGGATAAGCTACTAATTGTTGACGACGAGCAAAGCATTATTGACAGCATCTCCATGGTCCTTGGCGATGAAAAATATGATATCGATTATTCACTTAACGGAATGTCTGCAATTGAAAAAGTAAAGAATACAGAATACGATCTGATCATTCTTGACATTAAAATGCCCCGGATGGATGGTATAGAAGTGCTGGATAAGATGATGGATATAAATAAGAATCTGGTAGTAATAATGATTTCGGGACATGGTACGATCGAAACTGCAGTGGAGGCAATCAGAAAGGGCGCGTATAATTTTTTGCAAAAGCCGCTGCCGGATCTTTATGAGCTGAAGCTCACAATAAAAAATGCGATCGAATACAAGAAGTCTAAGGATGAGTTAAAGAGATTAAGGAAAGAATTTAAAGAAGCGAACAGGATAATCGGCAGCAGTAATAAGATCAGAAATGTTCTGGAGCTAATTACAAAATTTTCAAGAATAAATTCAAATGTTCTGATCACAGGTGAAAGCGGCACCGGAAAAGAACTGGTAGCCCGTCAGATACATTTTGAATCAGGCCGTGCAGACAGACCGTTTATAGAATTAAGCAGTGCTAATCTCTCCGAAGATAAGATCGACCGTGAGCTTTTTGGTATAATTGAAAACAACAATTATATTAAAGGAAAGTTTGAGCTGGCAGACGGTGGTACAATTTTCTTCGACGAAATTTCAAACCTTTCCACAGAAGTTCAGTCAAAGCTTCTCAATGCAATAGATACCAATAAAATCACTGTCACAGGAAGTAATGTGGACTTGTATCCCGATGTAAGATTTATTTTTGCTACAAACAAAAATCTTAGTGAGGAGGTGGAAGAGAGGAAATTCAGGGAAGATTTTTATCACCGTATAAATGTTCTTCAGATAAATTTGCCTTCACTTCGTGAAATACCCGATGATATCAGCCAGCTCGTTGATTATTTTTCGCATAAATTTGGAAACGAGAACAGCATTCACCAAAAAATATTCACGGATAGTGCTAAGAATTTATTCCTTTCATTCCGGTGGCCTGGCAATGTAAGAGAGCTTAAAAATGTTGTAGAGAGATTGATAATCACAGTAGATAAAAATGTGATTGATTATGATGATATTGAATTGCCTGGATCAAGGCAGCTGAAGGAATTCAGCGAGCTATTCAATAAAAATATGTCGTTGAATGATTTCCAGAATGAATCAGAAAAAATTTTCCTTCTTAAAATGCTCAATGATTACAAATATAATATTTCACAGACTGCAGATGCACTCCACATACAGAGAAGTCATTTGTATAAGCTTATGACGAAGTATAATATTTCGAAGCCGGTGAAGGCAAAGTAGTTATTATAAATTCTTCTGTCTGAATATTTCATACAGAAAAACTCCTGCTGAGACTGAAGCGTTAAGTGATCCAATCTTCCCCGCCATAGGAATTCTTACAAGAATATCGCATTGATTTTTTAAGCTGATTCTCATTCCGGTCCCTTCACTTCCGATTATCAAAGCTAGAGGAATTTTAAAATCAGTATCATAAATTATTTTTTTTGCATTCAGATCTGTGCCTGCTATCCAGTAGCCGTTATTCTTGAGAAATAAAATTGTGTTGGATAAATTTGTTTCTTTAGCTATGCTGATAGAATGAACTGATCCTGAAGAAGTTTTAATTACAGTATGATTGATCTCAGCAGCATTGTGCCGGGGAATGACAATACCGTCTGCACCAAGGCTGACAGCGGAGCGTATAATTGCTCCGAGATTATGCGGGTCGGTGATCTGATCGAGAATTAAAATTAAAGGATTGGTGATCTTTTTATTATCCTCCACAATATCTCTTATGGATTTGTATTCATAGTCTTTTATAAATCCAAGCACACCCTGATCAATACCTTCATCTTTATTTTTGTTGTCAAAGAAATTTTTGAAATCAAAGTAGTTGAGATATACAACATTTATTCCTCTTTCTCCGGCTATATTGACAATGCTTTTAAGCTTGTTATCCGGTTTGATCTTCTTTAGTAAAATCACTTTATTTAGTTCTTCCGGATTTGATTTCAATATTTCCAGGACAGGGTTTTTTCCTATGACTAGCATTGAATTGTAAATTTTAAATGATTTTCGAATTGAGTATTTTAATATAAATAATATTAACAGTAATTTATTAGCAAAAACCAACGCATAATTCTTGAACGAACGTGTTCTTCACACATACCGGCTGTACGAAAATAAGTTTTCCGGTCTGAAGATTGAAAAAGGAACGCTGTACATAGTTTCTACGCCTATCGGTAACTTAGAAGATATTTCTTTCCGTGCAGTAAATATTTTAAAAAATGCAGACTTAATTGCTTCTGAGGACACACGCAAGACAAATTTTCTTTTGACACAATACGCAATCAGGAATAAGACTGTAAGTTATTATTCCCAGGTCGAGGCCAGCAAGCTTGATTATTTAATTGATGAATTGAAAAGCGGAAAGTCTGTTGCACTGGTTACAGATGCCGGTACACCCGGCATTTCAGATCCCGGAAATCTTCTGATTGCGAAGTGTGTAGAGAATAATATAAATATGTTTTCAATTCCCGGAGCAAATGCCCTGATGCACGCAATGGTTTTATCAGGATTTTCAACTAAAAAATTTTACTTCCAGGGATTTTTGCCTTTGAAAAAGGGACGGATGACATTACTGGAAGATCTTGCAATGATCAGGATGACGATAATAATTTATGAATCCCCATTCAGGATCTACAGAACCATGAAAGACATCATGGAATTTTTCGGCAATAAAGAAATTTCTGTTTCGAGAGAGCTTACTAAAAAGTTTGAACAGGTGATTCGCGGAAAAGTAAAATCCCTCCTGAATCAGGTAATAAAAGTTAAGGGAGAATTTGTAATCGTAATTAATAACAACTAAAAATTTTTATGCAAAATTTAACTGATGATGTAAGAGTAAGATTTGCTCCGTCTCCGACAGGATTTGTTCATATAGGTTCGCTAAGAACAGCATTATTCAATTATCTTTTTGCAAGACATCATAGCGGAAAAAATATATTAAGAATAGAAGATACTGATCAGTCAAGAAAAGTTGAGGGTGCTGTGGAAAACCTTACAAAGAATTTACGTTTGCTGGGAATTGAGTTTGATGAAGGACCGGAGCATGGAGGAGAGTCTGGACCGTATTATCAATCCGAACGTCTGGAAATTTATAAAAAATACTGTGATGAATTAATAAGCAAAGGTGCAGCATATTATGCATTTGACACTACTGATGAGCTGGATGAAATGAGAATGCTTCAGCAGCTTGAAGGCAAACAAACTATGTATGACGGCCGTGCACGCGATCTAAGCGAAGAACAGATAAAAGAAAATCTTAAGAAAGGAATGCCTTATGTAATAAGATTAAAGGTACCTCGTGATGAGGAAATAAGATTTGATGATCTGATAAAAGGGACAATAAAAATTGAAACTAACATAATTGATGATCAGATACTTCTGAAATCGGATGGATTTCCTACTTATCACCTTGCGAATGTTGTAGATGATCACCTGATGAGTATCACTCATATAATACGCGGTGAAGAATGGGTTACCTCTGTGCCGAAACATATTTTACTTTATCGTGCACTGGAGTGGCAAGTACCGAAGATGGCTCACGTACCTCTTATCCTGAATAAAGATAAATCAAAGCTCAGTAAAAGACAGGGAGACGTAGCTGTTGAAGATTATCTGAAGAAAGGATATCTGAAGGAAGCTTTAATAAATTTCATAGCGCTGCTCGGCTGGAATCCGGGTGAAGGCGAAGAGCAGGAATTTTTTGATATGAATGAACTCACGGAGAGGTTCACACTGGAGAAAGTTCAGACCTCAGGGGCAGTTTTTAATATTGATAAGCTTAACTGGATGAATAATCATTACATTAAGAATTATGATATCGATAAACTGACCGCCCTGTCACTTCCCTATTTTAAAAATACACGTATGGATATATCAGACAGCGGTAAGATTCAAAAGATTCTCGAAGCAGTAAGAGTGTATCTGAATAAGCTTGACGAAATTCCGGAGCAGATCAGAATATTTACTGATACTGAGGCCATACTTGAAAACGAAAACCTCGAAGCAATACTAAGAGAAGAAAGCAGCAAAAAAGTTTTTGAATTATTTTTATACAAGCTGGAATCAACAGATGTAATTACTAAGGATAACTATAAAGCTTTGGTTTCGGAAATACAAAAGGAAACAGGAATCAAAGGTAAGCAGCTTCATAAACCAATCAGGATAGCACTGACAGGAAGTGAGAACGGGCCTGAATTACCACTGATAGCAGAAATATTTGGCAGGGAAAAAATAATAAAATTTTTAAAGAGATGGTTGTAATATTTTTTATTTGCCGTCAGACCTGTATTTTTCTGACGGCTACTGACCTATCTGATCTTCTTCTTGTGCCTGTTCTTTCTCAATCTTTTCTTCCTTTTATGAGTTGACATCTTAGCTCTTTTTCTTTTTTTACCGCAGGGCATTTATTTCCTTTCTTTAAATATATTTTGTAAAAAATTTTATTTGTTTTTTGTAAGCTCTTCCTGTACCGATTTTTTAAAATCTTTAGAAACCTTAAACATCGGAATGAACCTTTTTCCCAGAGAGATCTTTTCACCCGTTTTAGGATTGCGTGCTATCCGCGGATGCTTAATATTATTTTTGTAAGTGCCAAAACCCCGGATCTCAACTGACTCATTTCGTTTCAATGAATCAATTATGCATGTAATAAATCCTTCCACAACAATTTCAGTTTCCTTTTTGCTTAATCCTGTTTCTTCCGAAATTCTTGCCGCAATCTGAGCCCTTGTCATATAAATTATAAAGTTGTAAAATTAATATTCAAATTTATATTGCAGCATAGGTTGATTGACAAACTCGTTCTTCAGCTCTTCTTTAATTGTTTTGATTTCATTATTTGAAAAGTTATTAAGTATCCTTTCCACCAGAGAAAACCTTTGACGTTCCTTTACCAAAGTAGGCTCCCCGTCAATACCGCCCATTCTCGCGGCAATTCTTACAGCATCTTCAAATGTCCCCAATGAATCAATCAGCCCGATCTCTTTTCCCTGGCGGCCTGTGAATACCCTTCCTGTCGCATACTCTTTCAATTTTTCTTTGTCCATCTTTCTTTCTCTTGAAACTACATCTAAGAACTGGTCAAATGAATCATTCACAATATCCTGAAAGTATTCCCTGTCTTTTTCATTAACATCTCTCAAAGGATTACCAGCATCCTTAAGCTCACCGCTTTTAATAATTGTCTGACTCACACCTATCTTTTCAGCAAGATCTTTGAAATTCATAAGATTAATTATTACACCGATGCTGCCTACAAGAGAACCGGGATCAGCGACAATAATACTTCCGCCGCATGCCGCATAATATCCTCCGCTTGCACCCAAAGAACTGATTGAAACAATTACCGGCTTTCCGCTATCACGTGTTCGCTTTATAATCTCATACATTTCCTGGGAAGCAGCTACCCCTCCGCCGGGTGTATTCACTTTAAGAATTATAGCTTTTATTTTCTTGTCTTCACTATAATTTTTAAATTGTCTTACTATCGATTCAGAGGAGATTATAGTATAATCAAGATCGACCACGGCTACTCTGCCTTTACCGCTACCGCTCTCCTGATAATCCCTGTCTGTATTTGAAATCATTTTTGAAAGGAATAAAAAACATATCCCGACAAATAATATTGATAGTATAAGCAAAGAAATGAATATTCCCCAGAACCATCGTCCTGAATTGGAATGCTTTGCCTGCGGCACATTCTGCTCCATTAAAATTTTATTTTCCTTTTAATTCTTCTTTCTTTTTTAAAGCATCCTGAGCTTTGTCAGTCATTCCTAAATTAGCGTATACTGATACAAGAAGCTCATAGATCTGAGGCTCAAGATCTTTCTTGGTAAGATCGGTTGTAAGAGGCTCGAGATAAGTCAATGCTTCGCTAAACTTAGCTTTGTAATCGCTTTGATCGTCTTTAGCTCTCATGCTCTCGGCTTGCTTTCCTAATGCCAGTGCAAGATTGTAAGCAGATGTTTCATAATACGGATCATTTTTTGGAAGAGCTGAAAGAGTTAACACTCTTTTGAATGTTCCTATTGCCGGATCATAATTGGCTGCCTGCATTAAACTTAATCCTGATTCAAATAATATCTTGGCAACTCTTTGTGCATCCTTAGGTGAGTTTGATTTAGAGACAATATCGTTTAAGATCTGCAAAGCTTTTTCATTTTGTCCTAACGCCAGATAAGTTTCTCCCATCGCACTGAATGACCTTAGGCTATCCGGAAATATTGCGGAAGACGCAAGGAAAGAATTTAATGCAGCCTGATAAAATGACTTTGCACCGGATTTATCTTTTTTGTTTTCTGCATCAATTCCATTCTGGAAGTCCTTGGCACCGGCATTATATTTTTCGATCCAGTAAGATCTGATCCGGTCAGAAAAATTACCCGATAAGGTCAGGCTTTTTTTGAATGATTTTTGAGCATCATTATATTTTCCGAGTTCAGTCTGAGAAACGCCAAGCATATACCAGCCTTCATCATCGTTCTGATCGACCAGAAGTCCTTTTTTTAATTCAGTTTCTGCTTTTGTATAATCCTGCTGTTGAAATGCCAGTTTACCTGTAGTTGATTCTGCAGAAGCACATCCTGTGTAATAAGCAGCAGAGGATATTAATAACGAAAATACCAGTAATAAATAAACTTTTTTATATAAACCCATTTCTGTTTCTCCTAAAGTTAAATGATTTACTAATTGCTCTAAATATAAGCATAATAAGACATTTATTCAATTTAACAATTTTAAGTTAATGTGAAACGTTGACGTTTAACGTTCGACGTTCGACGTTT
>JBDTWU010000176.1:0-6467 GCA_040006535.1 bacterium
TGACAAAATAAAAAATATTACAAAATACAAATTGTTCCTTAAAATACATTAAATCCGCAGCAATGCGAGAAAGGTTTGAGAAAATTGAGGAAATTAAGTATACTATGTTTGATCGTTACACTGTTTATCAGTGTTAACACCGTTAATAGTGCGAATAATATAGAAGGTCTTAAAAATGTTTCAACAAATCCTGTGAAACTTATACTTTGTTGGGAATGGAGTTATATGAAGGTTGTTTGTCAGTCGATTGATAGCAACTTAACTGATGAAAATTTTGCATATAGTTATGCGGGGATAAATACAATGATAATTTCAGCAGACGCAATGTATGGCGCTCTCCCCCCGAACGAAAGACCAATCCTGGTTATTCCTAACGGCAGTTTTCTGGCAGGTATTTGTTACGCAAATCTTTATCCTAATGTGAATATAGTTATGTGTTATTTAAAAGGAAGTACGATGTCTTCTTCATATAGCCCGGACGATACACTTCCAGCTAATTTGATGTATATCGCAGGCGGCAATGTGTTAAATGACTGGACTTCAGGATCACGTTTTGACTTCATAGACTCAACAGTGATACAATATGTCGAGTCTGATTTAACACCTCGCTATCAATATCCAATATCAAATATAATAAAAAACAGAGATGGAACTGCAAAAATATACAATCCAATCATTACTCTTCAAACCAGAATGGGCTGGCTAGTGTGGTTGAATATTAGTATCCCCGGGATTTCTCAGAATGAGCCGGCTACAACAAGATCCATGGTACTATCTGTTCACCCCGATTCCGGATACATAGTTGTTAATAATGCAGAAAGATTTCCTGATGAATTTATTGGTGGTTCTTTAAAAGTTCATTGGTTGAGTGGGTCTGTGACTGCTGCAGCTGTAAAAATATCACAAATTATGGAAGGCAGAAATTGTAGTTTTTACGAAGCAAAATTATGTGCACGAATGACTGCAAGCAATAATGGAGTGAGAAACAATAAATCTGGTTATGGACATATAAATGTTGGGGCAGCTATTGTATATAAACTTACTGCTTCACGTCCGACTGAATTGTAAAAGTTAATGTATTTGATCTTTGAGGGAAAAAGATTCCTCATTAGTAAACTAATTATAACATCTGTCCATTGTTACAAGGCAAGTTGTTTTTAAAAATATTATTTTGTAAATTTTAAAACTAATTCCTAAAACTCAAAACTTTGGGGACAGCAATGACTGATTATTTTTCCTCTTTAAGATTTCTTCCCATAAGAAGCTCAGTCGCCTTGTGCGGCTCCTTGTCTTTGAAAAGAATATTGTATACCTGATGTGTAATAGGAAGTTCGATATTTAATTTTTTCGATAATTCGAATGCAGACTTTGTTGTTGCAACTCCTTCGGCTACCATTTTCATTTCTTTTAAAATTACCTTAAGCTTTTTTCCTTTGCCTATCTGCTCTCCGACATTTCTGTTTCTTGAGTGTACTGACTCGCAGGTTACAATTAAGTCACCTATTCCGGATAAGCCAAAAAAAGTTTCCTTCTTGGCCTTGAGGCGTAATCCTAAACGCATGATCTCATTTATTCCACGCGTCATTATTGCAGCTTTCGTATTGTCGCCAAATCCTGCCCCATCCGAAATTCCGGCAGCAATGGCAATTACATTTTTCAGTGCGCCTCCCACTTCTGTCCCGATAAGATCATCATTGCGGTATACTCTGAAATAATTATTTGAGAATACTTTCTGAATGATCTTTGTATTAAAATCACTTTCTCCGGCACATACAACGGCAGTAGGAATTTTTCTTGAAACTTCCTCAGCATGAGAAGGACCTGAAAGTGAAAGTACATTTTCCTTTTTTGCTTTTCTGAAAATATCAAGAAGTATGTCAGATACGAGCATCAAAGATTTGACTTCAATCCCCTTTGATACGCTTACAAATAAAGAATCTTTAAAATCAAATTCCCTGAGATCAGATAAGCTGCTTCTGATAAATTGTGTAGGAGTTGCAATAACGATAAGATTTCTATTCTGAACTGCATATTCGAGATCGTTAGTGATGTTAATCGCAGGAGGTATCTTTATTTTTGGAAGGTAATAAAAATTTTCTCTGTAAGCTTTTAAAGTTCGTGCATATTCGGAATTAAATTCCCAAAGATTTACCTCAAAGCCATTATGGTGTAATAAAATAGCCAGGGTAGTTCCCCAGCCACCGGCGCCAAGAACCGCAATCTTCATTTAATTAATGTTTATGGAGAAGAGCTTTGATTCTGAATATTCTTATGAGCCACAGATTATCGAACCTGTTCTCATTTCCGTAAAGAAGTCTCTTGATATTTTCACGATGATTGTAAATAAGCAGAACAGAAACACCAATGCTGAAGAATATTAAAGTATTATAACCGTTTATCTCGACTTTAAAAATATTTTCTCTTGTAAACATTACCACCGGAAAAAAGAAAGATGCAACAATAGAACCCAGGGAGACATACCCGGAAGAAAGCAGTGTAAGAATAAAAAATCCAATGCTGATGCCAACCTCAACAGGGGCAAGTGAGATCAGCATACCCATAGCGGTATTAATACCTTTCCCGCCTTTGAAATTTACAAATAATGAAAAGGTATGGCCAAGCACCGCACTCAGACCTGCAATGATCTTTAATACAGTCAGATCTTCGAAAGGTGTATAGTTTGTGAAAGGTAAGTTGTGATAGAAAAAACTTGAAACAAATAATACTGCTGTCAGGCCTTTTGCAATATCCATAGCCTGAACAAGAATACCGAGTGGAATTCCAAGTACTCTGAATGCATTGGTGGAGCCCAGGTTTCCGCTTCCGAATTTACGAATGTCAATACGCTTAAAGATCTTTCCGACGATCAGTGCAGATGGTACAGCACCAATTAAATAGCTTGCAACTATGATCCCTAATAAATTCAGCATGATGAAAATTAATTGTTAGATATTAAAAAAGAAATGCTAACTGGAAAATCGAATATTAATTATGTAAAAATTTTATATTCATAAAAAAGAGTCAGGATCTGTGAATATCCGTTCTTTCCTAAGTAATCAACTTTTATTTGCCTGTAATTTCCTTCTTTGTTTTAAATACATTTTTGGCGTTTACCTCATCAAGCTTATAGACTTGCAGATCTCCGGATACTTTCAATAAATATTTTACCGGTGTTGTATCAAGTTTGAGAAACCTGAATTCACTCTTATTCCCATTGTCAACAATAACTGTTGCTGTAAAGTCTGACTGGTCTGAAATTAAAGTATCTCTGAAGCCTGAGGCATCAAATTTTTGTAAAGTATTTAAAATAATATCGAAATTTTTTCCGGCTGAATCCTGATCTATAAAATATTTTCCGCTCGAATCGCGTATTGCAGTATATGTTTCTCCTTCGGAAATAACCTGAACGGAGTTAATACTTTGTTTCGGAATTGATACAATGTTTTTATCTTTCCAGTCGTTCACATTTGGTTTTATAAAAATATTCCTGTCAATTCCCTCTCCTAAATAAATATTATCCGAATCCATTTTCTTTATGTAAGATGCTGAGCCTGATGCAGTTTTACCCAAAAGAAATTTTCCTTTCTGAACTCCGGATTCATACACTGTAACTTCAGCCTGATCCATATCATTAAATCCGTAAGTATCTTTCTTTGCCGGGTTTGTGGATACAATACTCTCCAGCTTTAAATTTTTCAGTCCGGAGACTAGCGCCTCTACATTGCTGCTAACGGTTCTGTACTGAAACGGCTGTTCGATACGCCAGTCACCCGAGGCTTTTGAAAGAAGAAGGTTTTCACCTTTGTTCTTTATCTCAATTTTATCAACTTTGCCCGAGTCTATTTCGAAAAGTTTTTTTTCGGTAAGCTTATAGCTGGCCGTCTTTTCTCCGCGGTCAGATGTTAAAAAATACGCGGCAATTAATAAAACTGCGAGTATTCCTAAATATAAATATGTTTTGCTTTTCATTTATCCGGGATATGATTTTATTTCATTTGTAAATTTTTCTTTTTTTGTTTTCTTTGATTCCATTTGTAAAGACCGATCAGCAGCACTAAAGCAGGAGGAAATATCAGATTGAAATATTTTATAAATTTCTTTGTGCTGTCAGAAGTTTCTTCTATCGGGGAATCGGATGAAGTTTTTGTTCTGATGACCGCCAGCCCGACATCGTCCATTAGATAATCAACAAGATTGACAAAGAAAATTATATTCTCTCTCGGCGGCTTGTTCTCTTCATTCGCAAAATCCCCATCACCGATCGCTATCAGCTTATTTCCTTTTACCGATTCATTTAATCGCTGACCGGAATATTGTTTCCAGCCTTGTGCTGTATCGACGGGCATTTCCTTGTTTGCATAATAACTTTTAAATTGTCCGGTATAAGTTGCTCCGACCAGAAATCCCTTTTGATTAAACAATGTATCAGCTGATTTTTTTGTAAGGTTTTGGAACTGTTCTAAATTAAGAAAGAAAAAATCTTTTACTTCACCTGATTTGTCAGAAGTTGTCAGCAGCGGGTCGATCTTAAGGTTTTTCCCGCTTGCAATATTAGTATCTAAAGAGCTGGCGAATGTTAATACAACGCTTTTCAGATTCTGAAAAGCCGGATTATCTTTTGCAATATTTGTAATCACCGGGAAGAAAGGGTAGTTTACTGAAATGGGAAAACCCATAGCAGACTGGACCTGCACTGCCGAACTCTGAAGGTCCCGGATAAGATCAGTATTGATTTTTATGCCGTATTGAAAAAGAAGATCATCCAGATTAACTTTTACCTCGTTTCCGATAACAACCTGCTGTTGAAAATTCGGAACAATTTTATCAATCAGGAATGCAACATTTCCGCCGCTCATTATAAACTGGTCAATCTTAAATTTATCGCTTTCATTAAATGCAGTCTTAGGGCTCATAATAATTATAGCACTAAGAGCAGGGTCAATAGTAGAAATAGTTTTAAGATCAACGGGAATAGTTTCATACTGTTCATCCAGCACAGACTTGACCTGAGCCATTTTGGTCAATTCAACTTCACCATGACCCGACACAAAACCAACTTTTCTTTTAACGCCTGAAATCATTTTTTTGACAAGGCTTGTAATCTGATATTCAAGATTATCAGCCGACTGCACTACCGGAATTGTTTCCTGTTTACCATTATACAAAAAAACCAATCCAAGATAAGCCTTCTTGACTTCAAGCTTGTCGTTATCCATCGCCTGGATCTGAACCGGCTGTATTCCATACTTCTGTGCTTCCTGATCAAGTTCATTTCCTTCACCTTCACCACTGGAAGTGGGATTGAGGAATTCATAATTTACATTTCCGTTTGAATATGATCTGTAATCATCAAGAATATCCTGAACCTGTCTCCTGAGATTATTGTAAGGAGGGGGAAGATTATTGCTGAAGTAAGCTTTGATTAAAAGCTTGTCTTCTAAATTTGTTACAATGTCTTTGCTTACGGGCGACAATGTATAACTCTTGTTCTTTGTAAGATCGGCTCTTGTAAAGACCCGCTTTGCAATTACGTTGACCGCAATAATTATTCCTATTATGATTGCTACTTTTATTAGTATATCTTTCTTATTCATTATAACTTTTAATTTTTCAACTGAATTTAAAATACTATGAAATTAATATTAAGACCATCTTCTGCTTTCCAGAGATGTTTTAGTTAATAATATAAAAATGGTAATGCCGCTCAGGTAATAAATTATATCCCTGGAATCAATTACCCCCCGGGCAATATTTCCGAAGTGATAATCAATACTTATATATTCCAGCACAGAAGCAATCGCCGACGGAAGGAATATCAGAACTTTATTAAGCAGGAATAATGCAAAGACCACCAGAAAGCTGATAATAAATGCCACCACCTGATTTTCAGTCAATGAAGAAGCAAAAATTCCGATGCTGATATATATTCCGCTCATAAAAAGTAATCCTATGTAGGCACCGATGATTGCACCTGTATCGATCTTACCAAGAAATGAAAGACTGATTACATAAATCAGAGTGAATGCAAGAGCAATAGCTGTAAGGGTCAATGCAGCAAGGAATTTTCCAAGCACGATATCGAGGTCTGTAATAGGCTTGGTCAGAAGAAGCTCAATAGTGCCGGTTTTTTTTTCTTCGGAAAATGTTCTCATCGAGATTGCAGGAATGAAGAAAAGAAATATGAAAGGAATGATATCAAAAACATTCCTCATAGTCACAACACCGCTGAGAAATAAGCTGCTTGTGAAGAACCAGCCTGTTATTATCAGAAATACCACAAGAACAATGTATGCTACAGGAGAATTGAAATAGGACCTGAGCTCTTTTTTATATATTGTTAAAATATTTTTCATAAAGTTTTATATTCTTTTATTTTGAAGTAGTTAATTCTCTGAATATGTCTTCGAGTGAAGTTTCTTCCTGATGCAATCCAAGAATAATCATATTCATGGATACGATTTTTTTAA
>JBDTWU010000177.1:0-4665 GCA_040006535.1 bacterium
CCCAGGCACCCATGAAGAACCATGCGAAAAAATATTGAAGGGTTATTCCGCTTCCTAGCTTCAGATACTGTCCGGGCAGTCTTGCTTCCAGATATTCAAGTCCGCCAAGAGAGCTGAAACAAAACGGCAGGATAATACCAAATCCTGCAAACATAAGTATGAATTCTAATACATTAACTCTGACATCCGACCGGAATCCTCCTTTAATTAAATATACAATTGAAACCGCCAGGGAAAATATCATTGCAGTTAAAATATTAATAGGGAAGATCCATTGAACTAAAATGCCCATCATGAACAAATATGGTGCGGGCGATGAAAGCAGAAATATCAGCATGCTGCCGAGTATGCTTACTTTTTTTCCATATACACTGTTGAGTTTGTCAGGTATCGAATACAAATCTGATTTGCGGATTTTGTTTGCGAGAAAAAAAGCAAAGATCACTATAAAAAAATAGTAGGGTAATGCATACAGCATCCAGCCAGAAATTCCATACCTGAACGTAAATTCTCCAATTCCTAAAACTCCTCCGTAAAAAGATGATACTAGAGTGGCGACAAATGCAGGCAATGTTAATGTTCTTCCCGCAATTAAATAGTCTTTAACAGAATTATCAGATGACTTGGTTTTAAAACCAATTATCAATACAACCAGGAAATATGTAAGGATTATGAGATAATCATATATTGTTAAAGGAATTTTAGGAATTGCCATGCTTAAATGAAATGCTTCTTAAATAATAACAGACTTCCTGATTTGAATGAAATGGTAATTTTTTTTGAGATGGATTTATTCAGTGCACCTTCTTTAATTCCGAACTCTAAGCTTCCATTAGTTAGCGGATACTGGAGTCCTTCAGTTATGATTCCACCTGCTTTTGGCAAAGCCAGTAAAGAAACGGTTTCATTTATTTTGTAATTGAATGAAATTTTATTTTTGATAAAAAATGATTCGTACTCATCAGAAATAATTTTAATATTAATCTTATTGTAATATCTTTTCAGCACGCTGAAATTGTTCAGTGTATGATCAGGTCTCGGGCTTATTGAACCGAAGACTGTAATATCTTTTAAATTTTCTTTAAGGCAGTACTGTAAACTTTTTTCAAAGTCAGTTGTATTCTGATCCTCTATTTTTATTATTTCAACATTTTTCGTTTTGAAATATCCGAATGTGATTTTATTTATAGAATCCAGGTCTCCAATGATCACATGGGGCAATATGCCGAGCTTCTTCAAATAATTTGATGCTCCATCTGCAGAAATAATGAAGCTTTTATTATTTAAATAGTTGTTTATAACGTTTAATTTCGGACACTTACCATTAAGGAATAAAATTACTTTCATTTGATTATAAGTTCTTAATATTAGAATTATAATTTTAAATTTATACGAAAATTTTTTTATTGATTACGGGTTCACATCGTGATACGTTTACTAATCAGAATGAAGAATCTAACCATGATGCAAGATGGAAACTTATTATAGGGCTGCGCTGTAAACATTACTAATTTGCATTTCGAAATTCGGAATTTACTTTTATCTTATTAAAGAATAATTATATTAAATGAGTTTTTTAAATCCTTCGATACTTCCGGTTCTTTTCGCCATATCAATTCCAATTTTAATCCATCTTCTAAATCTCAGAAAGATCCGTAAAGTAGAGTTTAGCACTCTTATGTTTTTAAAAGAAATCCAAAAATCTAAAATGCGCAGGATCAAGCTGAAACAGTTGATTTTGCTCCTGCTCAGGATATTTGCTATTATATTTCTGGTTCTTTGCTTTGCCAGGCCGGTATATGAAGGATATGCCGGTAATAAGGATAATGCCTCCAACTCTACAGTATTAATATTTATTGATGATTCTTACAGTATGTCTGCCCGCGACAATAACGGATTGTATCTTGGTCAGGCTAAAGAATCTTTGAAAAAAATTCTCGATTCTTATAAAGAGTCTGATGAAGTTTATTTTATACCTGCATCCCGGATCAGTTTTAAAGACAACAAAATATCATACGGTAATTTTAAGGAAATCCTTGACTCAGCTGAAAATCTGAAAGTCAGTTATAAACCTCTTTCAATGTCAGGAATTATGAATTATTCGAAAGAAATTTTGAAGGATTCCAAAAACACAAGGAAGGATATTTACATTATTTCAGATTTCCAGAAGAATAATTTTGATCGGGAAGTTATTACCCCCGATGAATTTGCCTTCCTTAATAATAAATCTCAGGATATTTATTTAATAAAAGTAGGCAATCGTGAAATAAAAAATATTTCTCTTGACAGTTTTGCAGTTGTTACAAAGCTTCTGGAAAAAGATAAAGATATAAAAATCAGGTTCTTTCTGAATAATCATTCGCAGTTCAATGTAAAAAATAAAACGGTCAATCTTTATATTGATAATGAGCTTAAAGGTGAAAAAGCAGTTGACATAAACTCATTTGACAGGAAAGAAATTGAAATGACTTTCAAAACAACCAAACCTGGAAATATAAACGGAACTCTGGAGCTTGTCCAGAGTGAATTTGAGGATGATGAATTAATACATGACAATAAATATTATTTTTCGATCTACATTCCTTTAAAATTTAATATTGGTATTATTGAAGATAAACCCAAAGATTCATATTTCATTAATCTTGCCATTGAGACTGCTTCAAATATTTTATCTGATTCAATTAGGAGAAAAAGCGAACTCTTTAATGTCAGCACCGGCAAATTGATAGATGAAAATATTTTTAAATATGATGTCATCTTTATTCCTGATAAAATTAATTTTACGGACAATGAGTCAGATATTCTTGTTAAATATATTTCTAACGGAGGGGGAGTTTTTTTATTTTTAGGCAGTTCAGCAGATATTAATAATTACAATAAAACGATCCTGAACAAGCTTGGATCCGTAAGATTGGGAAAGCTTAACACCGCTATTGATGAAAACAAAAATCTGAAATTTGATAAAGTAGATTTCGAACATCCGGTTCTTTCAGAGGTATTTTTAAATCAAAAATTAAATATTACTTCTGATCATTTCAATATCGAATCTCCTGAGATCAGATCATATTATGAATTAATACCGGGTGAAAATGCGAATACAATTATAAGTTTGTCTAATAATAAACCATTTCTTTTGGAAACCGGATTGTCTAAAAGGAAGGTTATTATTTCATCAGTTTCAGCTGCTGATGATTTTTCAGATTTCCCCTTAAAAAATATTTTTGTTCCGCTTATAATACGAAGCATTTATTATCTCAGTAATAATTTTGAATATCAAAAGACTTATGTTGTGGGGAAATCCAATTTAATTTCTATTAAGGGACTGAAAAATATATCTGATATTATCCTGCCCGACAACTCCAGAACAGGTATAAAAGCGGACCTGACAACTTATTCAGAGAATTATTTATTTCTTCCCTACAGCAGCAACACCTCTATGCCCGGTAATTATGTTATGACTGATTCCTCCGGTTCGAAATTTAATTTTCCAATGAATTTTGATCCCGAAGAAAGTAATCCGGTAAGCATGAGTAAAGAAGAGCTGTCTGATTATTTTAAAAAAAATAAAGTGGAAAGCTTTGTGATTCTGGAATCGGGTGAAAGTATTTTGGAAAAAGTAAATGAAACCCGGAATGGATACAGCTTATGGAAATATTTTCTTGCCGGAGCGATTTTATTTGTGATTGCAGAGCTGCTTATCTCGAAAAAAATTGAAGAGGGTAAATAACATTTCAATGAACAGAGCTTTTATTATTATTTCTTTAACCATTCTTTCTATCCATTTCAATTCCTGTAAAGACGCATCAATTCAGCAACGCTATATGAAGCATAACAATGTCTATCTGTCATATTTTGGAGAGCGTTCCGGTTTAAATATCTGGATTGTCGATGGTGATAATATAAGGCAAAATTATTTTGACGAGTTTGTTTACGGGGGCAATTCACAACGCTACACATTCATTCCTTCAAGCGAGATATGGATAGATAATTCGATCTCTGCGTCTGAATTTGAAACAACTGTAGCACATGAAATTAAAGAAAGAGAGTTAATGTCTGAAAAGGGATTGTTATATTCTGATGCTCATGATTCGGCTCTAGCTCTTGAAGTCAGAATGAGAAATGGCTGGAAGCAAGTTTGCAGGGATCATGAAAGAGGACTTGACAGTGTCACTCCTCGAGATTTTGACTCCACAATGGAAATCGTTACACTTTCTGAAAAAATAAAGCTGCAAAATATTTACAGAGTTCCGCTCGGAAGATTTGACAATGTGGATGTCTGGGTTGTTGACGGTTATGCAGTGAGGCGTGATATTTTTCCGGATTTCGGATTCAGCGGAAATGACAAAGAATATTTATTTATTCCCAACGGCGAAATCTGGATCGACGGTGAAGTCAGCTGTGAAGAGACAAATTACTCGATCGCCCTTGAACTGAAGGAGCGGGATCTTTTAATAAAAGGGGTTAATTACAACGACGCTTATACAAGCGCGCTTTCTCATACAAATATATTACGCGATAAAAACCGAGATAATGTTTTAAATAAACCAGAAGTGCCTAACACAGAACCTGCTTTCAGGGACACCGGTACCGGAATCGGATTGCGCTGATTTAAAGTACAAACTTTTCTGCAATTTTATAAGTTGGAGCACCAAGAGATACAACCTG
>JBDTWU010000178.1:0-4266 GCA_040006535.1 bacterium
CCTGTTGACACCCTTAACCGAATTTATGATTTTATTTGAAATATGGGTCAGAAATTTTTTTTCAAAACTGTAAAAATCTGCTGTCATCCCATCTGTCGATGTGACAGCCCGCAATGCGATTACATTCTCATAGCTTCTCATGTCACCCATCACTCCGACTGTTTGCACCGGAAGCAGGACAGAGAAAGCCTGCCATATCTTATCATATAATTCGTTTTTCTTTAGCTCAGTTATATATACTTCATCAACGTTTCTGAGAAGATCTAACTTTTCTTTAGTAACATCACTTAAAATTCTTATTGCAAGACCGGGTCCGGGAAACGGGTGCCTGAAAATAAAATTTCTTGACATACCAAGTTTCAATCCGATTTCCCGCACTTCATCTTTAAATAATTCTCTGAACGGTTCGATTAGCTTCAGCTTCATTTTCAGTGGAAGTCCTCCGACATTGTGATGGGTTTTTATAGTGGCCGAAGGTCCCATTTGGGAAACAGACTCAATTACGTCCGGATACAATGTTCCCTGCACAAGATATTTTACATTTTTAATTTTCTTCGCTTCTTTTTCAAATACATCAATAAAAGTTTTCCCTATGATCTTTCTTTTTTGTTCCGGATCGAACACATTGCTGAGTCTTTTCAGGAATAATTCCGACGCATCAACAAATTTTAAGTTTATTTTGTAATACCTCCCGAACATCTCAACTACTTTTTTACTTTCATCCTTTCTCATTAAACCGTTGTCAATGTGAATGCATGTCAGATTATCTCCGACTGCTTTATGAACTAAAACCGCTGCAACAGATGAATCCACTCCGCCGCTTAATGCACAAATTACTGTATTCTTACCTGCAAGATTTTTTATCTGTTCAATTTTCGATTCAATGAAAGATTCCGGTTCGAATAAGTTTTTTATTTTACAAATTCCGAAAAGAAAATTATACAATATATTTCTTCCTGATTCGGTATGGTGGACTTCGGGATGAAACTGCAATCCATAAACTCTTAATTTTTCAGATTCAAAGCTGCAGATAACTCCCTCTAAACTTTTCGATGATGCAATGAAACCGTCCGGAAGTTTATCTATTGAATCTCCATGGCTCATCCATACATTCAGCTGATTGCCTGTGCCACGGAATATTTCCGAATCTTTAAAAATATAATTTCTGGTGAGCCCGTATTCTCTCTGTAAAGATTTATGCAGCTTGCCTTTGTACAATTGGCCAATCAACTGCATGCCATAACATATGCCAAGCACAGCAATTTTATTTTTAATCAAGAAATCTAAATCAGCTTTTGTTATTTTCGGAGAATCATTTGATAATACACTCGAAGGACCGCCTGACAAAATCACTCCCTTAATATTATAATTTTTACTCTTCTCTTTTACAAAGCTTTTTATATTGATATTGTAAGGGTGGATTTCTGAATAAACTTTAAGCTCTCTTGTCCGGCGGGAAATGAGCTGTGTATATTGTGAGCCGAAATCAAGTATCAGGATTAAATCGGTCTTTGTCAATTTACAATTTATTTACTATAGAGGAATTCTCTGATGCCAGCAACACTGCACCATATGAAGGTGAATGCTTCTTCGGAACAATCTGAACTATCTTCAAATTGCTGATCTCATTTTTTAATTTATCCGAAAGGATATTTTTATTTTCAATGATACTTCCTATAAAAGCGATTTTGATTATTCTTTTTCTTTTCGAAACATTTAAAAAAGTCCGTATTTGCTCCATCAAATCTCCAACTGCTTCATTTACTATTTCCAGTGAAATAACGCATTTGTTCTCCGCACATTCTATTACTAAAGGAGCAATTCGCTGAATCTCGAAGTTTTCATTAAATACTTTTTCTACCGCATTTTTATTATCAATTCTGAACTCCTCATAAAGTTTATCTGCCAGCATGCTTTTTCTCCCGCGACCTTTATCATATTCTTTCATCACTAAATTCAAAGCTCTTTTACCGATCCAGTAGCCGCTGCCTTCATCACCGATTATTCTTCCCCATCCGCCTACGCGGTTTATCTTCCCATTTGAAAATCCATACAAGACCGAACCGGTACCACTGATAAGAATTATTCCTTCATTACCTTCAAACGCTCCGTAAAGAGCCGTCATAGCATCAGTCGTGATCAGTATGTTTTTAAAGCCCAGTTTTTTTTCAAAAGAAATTTTTAAACTGCTTCTGTCCTTATTTTCTCTCGCACCGGCAATGCCGATACAAATTTTCCGGCAATCTTTCAGATTTAAATTTTCAGAGTTAAGTGATTTTTTTATGAACTCAGAGATTTTGCTCGAATATAAATTAACGCCTGCAACAGAATAATGAATTCCCTTGTAAGATCTATTGTATAAGATTTCTAAATCTCTATTATTCCCCGGTGCAGAAGAAATTAAAATTTCACACTTCGTTCCTCCGGAATCAATGCCGATATAGAAGCCGCCTGATCTTTTGTTCATTTGAATAAGTTATTAATATTCACACCAAATTGAAATCACAAATCGAACATCAGCAGCACAATAAAAAAGCCAGCTGGAAACTCCTTAATCAGGAATTGACCTGCCGGCTTTTAGAATAACGTATTATGAATTATAAAACAATCAAAGAAAATAACTTCATCCATTAACCATCAACTCTGCAAAAGCTATGGTGTGATTTTTACAATAAATTTAGCAAAATTATTTGAAGTTATCAGAATATCTGCTAAGTTAGTTACATTATCATTGTTCACATCAGATGGTACATAGCCGGAAATAAAACTATTAGCGTCATTATAAACTAAAAGGATATCGTTTAAATTAACTGAACCATCCTGATTGACATCACCACTGTAAAACGCATACAGATCAGGTAAAATATCCACCTGCACCTCATTCACTCCGTAAGCCTGTAATGGAGAAAATGTAAAATCGTAAATATAAGAAACTAAATCGGGGGTATACTGAAATGTAGTAGCGCTCCAGGTTTCAATTGAATTTCTATTCCTGGCAGCAATATAATAATTTGTGTAATTCAATGCATTAGTAAACCAGAATGTACCATAACCGTCATTGTCGAGTTTCAGCTTTGAAGAATCCACAATATTATAAGGCGGAAAATCTTCTCTTAAATAAAGTGTAAGCGAATCTGATCTCAGAGTATCCGCCGGTGCATCCCACATTCCTTCAATGACTCCTCTGAAATAAATATTCTTCCACGGATTCGGAGTACCGGAACATCCGACAGATGCCCATACATTTGTGCTGCCACTATATTCAGACCAAAGTGCAAAGCAGCTTTCACCGTCAGGACCGTATCTAACACCCGGCCTCGGCTTTGCTGTAAATGGATTTGCATTTATGTGATTCATCTGATACACAGGAGCATCCCAGACGTAGTTGTTAGACGAACAATATGTTGCAGGAACAAATGAAACCGTGTTCTCGGAATATGCACATGAAAAAACTCCGGGCGCACTCCGGAATCCCTGGATATCTGCTCTCGTGGAATTATAACTTGTAAAATCTACATAACCGCTTGACCATCCCGCGCTTCCATTTGAGGAAAGAAAATATTCTATATCCCAGTCAGTTTGACTGTATTTTCTAAGATTAACTATCATCAGCCGGTTGAAAGCTCCGTTGGAAGCAATATATGCCTGATATCTTCTGTTTGTGCTGATATTAAATGAGCCAAGAAAGGTTGATGTAGAAACATAAGTGCTTATTGATGATTTTGCAATTGCGATTCTTGAAGAATCCCCGAGACTTGATTCAACTAAAAATATAGAATCCGATCCGCCATTACGGTAATATGCTATGTCACAATAAAAATCAGAAGGATATTGAAATGATAATCCAATGAATGAAGTCGGCTTATATGTAATGAGAGGGGAAGTTGAATAGGGTGAATAACAGATCGCAACTTTTTCTCCGGACCTGTATCCGCCGGAAACTGCGCTGTCGAAAGCGCATGCAATGTAAACCCATGGATTTGTCTTATAGAATTCATTGTCGGAAACAATACGCGGCTTCCAATAAAAATTAGAGCTGACAGCTCCGGGCCATGCAAGTGTGAATCCGGTGTATGCTACAATGCCGGACACTTTTATGACATCAACTCCGATCTTGTATTGACCTGAATAATTACTGGTTGCGTATCCGAAAGCGATCCAGATATATTTGTCGCCGTTTGTATTTTCAATCAGCTCCATATCGATCTGATCCTGCCACATTCTGTTTCCTGTGGAAAATGCCAGTGTGATTTTTTCATTCCATGA
>JBDTWU010000179.1:0-2341 GCA_040006535.1 bacterium
TTAAAAGTACCGTCCTCAAAATGAATTATCGGAAAAGGTTCGCCCCAAAATCTCTGCCTGGAGAATAACCAGTCCCTTAGCTTATAGCTTACAGATTTTATTCCAATACCATTTTCTTCAATCCAATTATTAATTTTTTTTATTGCATCATCCGTTGTTAACCCGTTCAGGAATTCAGAATTAATTGAATAGCCGTCACCTGAAAAACACTCCTCGCCCTTCCGGGTTTTAGTTATGAAAGTTTCTCTTTCCTGTTCTTTATAATTTGAAGGAATTACAACCGGAATAATTTCCAATCCGAACTTTTTTGCAAACTCGTTGTCCCGTACATCATGTCCCGGTACTCCCATTATTGCGCCTGTACCATAGCTCGCTAAAACATAATCCGAGATAAGTACAGGTATTTTTTTTCCATTAACCGGATTTATTGCAAACGCTCCTGTGTACTCACCTGATTTCTCTTTCGACAATTCAGTTCGCTCAAGATCAGACTTGCGTTCTGTTTTTTTCAGATACTCTTTAATTTTCTCTGTCTGTGTTTCACTTGTAATTTCTTTTACCAGGGGATGTTCAGGTGCAAGTATAATATATGTTACACCGAATATCGTATCAGGCCGTGTAGTAAATATATCTATCTGATTATTTTCTTTTGTATCAGGACTTTCAATTTTAAAATTGATTGTCGCACCTTCACTTCTTCCTATCCAGTTTCTCTGAAGCTCTTTCACGCTATTCGGCCAGTCAAGGTCATTAAGATCCTTTAACAATCTGTCTGCATACCGGGTAATTCTTAAATTCCATTGCCTCATATTTCTCCGGATGACAGTAAATCCTTTTTCGATTTGTTCAGGTACCTCTTCATTTGAAAGAACGGTCCCAAGCTCAGGACTCCAGTTTACAGGCACTTCTGCCAGATAAGCCAGTCTTTTAGAATTTACAAATTCAAATTTCTCCCTCTCAGATAAGCTGTCCGGGATTGATAATTCTGATATTGGTTTTGCCTTGTTTTCTTTTTCATCATAATAGGAATTAAATATTTTCAGGAAGATCCATTGTGTCCATTTGAAATATTTTTCATCTGTGGTATTTATTTCTCTATTCCAATCGTATGAGAATCCCAGCGCAATCAGCTCATCTTTAAATGAAGCGATACATTCTGCAGTCCTGATCTTTGGATGAATACCGGTTTTCATGGCATACTGCTCGGTGGGAAGTCCAAATGCATCCCATCCCATCGGGTGCATAACATTAAAGCCTCTCATTCTTTTATAACGGGCAATAATATCCGGAGCAGTATAATTCTCCGCATGTCCTACATGCAGTCCGTCTCCGCTTGGATATGGAAACATGCCTAGCACAAAATATTTTGGCTTCATCTTATTTGAACCATCATATTCCGGAGTAATAAATGTATTATTATCTTTCCAGAACTTCTGCCATTTCTTTTCTATTTCGTCAAATTTGTATTTCAAATATAATATTTGTTTTTTATAACACTATAAAAATTTTATTATGTACGAAAATATTTATCTGTCACATTGTAATTCATTAAAACAGGAATGCTCTGCAACAGAATATATTTTCTATTCTTAGTTTTAAAAATTATAAATAAATATCTTATTAATTAAAATCCAGTAGAATTTAAAAGCAGGTTTTTCAACTATTTCATTTGTACTGCTTAACCTCGGGGATCATCATTTTTTTGAAAATAACTTAAATAAAATTTATTTTCACGGGAATTATTCAAAATTATTTTTTAATCTTTTTTAATCTTTTTAAGAGTCTTAAATAACTCCATTATTGTAATTTATAATAATACTTTACATGAATAATTATAAACTTATTCTTAATTAATATGGACAGTTGCATAAGAATTATATATGAAGTTAAATCCGTCCAAAACTATTATTGTAAAATTCCCAATGAACTTTGATTAACGTTAAAATTATTTTAATTTACTTTGCTATATAATTAAAACTAATTTCTATAACTCAAAACATTCTGAACAGCACTGATATGAAGAATATATTTATATGTTTTGTAAATTGAATATACAGTATAATAAAAGTATATTTCTCTCAAATGTTATGAAATTAGAGAAGAACTTTGAGCTGGTGAAGCTTAAAATAAGAGAAGTCTGTCAAAGGATTGACAGAAATCCTGATGACATAAATATTATTGCTGTTAGCAAAACTTTCCCTTTTTCACAGGTGATTGAGCTTAATAAAGCCGGACAGGCAGATTTCGGCGAAAATAAAGTGAGAGAGTTAAGAGACAAGCATTACAACATTTCATTTCAGCATAGCGGCAAAATCAAATGGCACATGGTTGGTCATCTTCA
>JBDTWU010000180.1:0-7948 GCA_040006535.1 bacterium
CAATAAGTCGGATTCTAATGAAATACCTGTCGGTGAATATGAATCACTTACCGGAAGTGAAGCTACTTTCGGTCAGTCGTCTCATAACGGACTTGTACTTGCTGTTGAAGAGATCAATAATGCGGGCGGTGTCCTCGGGAAAAAAATTAATTTAATAACAGAAGATAATCAGGGCAAGCCGTCTGAAACTCCTACAGTGGTTCAGAAGCTTATTAACAGGGATAAAGTTGTAGCAGTGATTGGTGAAGTCGCTTCTTCCAACAGTAAAGCAGGTGCTCCGATCTGTCAGCAGTTTAAAATTCCTATGATAACACCTGCCTCTACAAATCCGGAAGTTACAGCAATCGGGGATTATATTTTCAGAGTCTGCTTTATTGATCCTTTCCAGGCAACAGTCATGAGTAAATTTGCAATTAATTCCATGAAGGTAAAGAAGATTGCACTGCTTGTAGATCAGAAGAGTGCTTACTCGACAGGTCTTGCAGATAATTTTAAAAAAGTTTTTACCGGAATGGGCGGAGAGATAATTGAAGAGCAGAAATATTCCAAAGGTGATAAGGATTTTAAAGCTCAGCTCACCGCCATAAAAGCAAAGAACCCTGAAGCTATTTTTATTCCGGGTTATTACACTGATGTTAATTTAATTTCAATACAAGCCCGGGAAATTGGTCTTACCTGTCCGCTGTTCGGAAGTGACGGATGGGAATCTGAAAAATTAACCGAAGGTAAAGCAAAGGATGCTCTTGAAGGAAGCTTCTTCTCGACACACGTTTCTGCCGATGATCCTTCTCCGAAAATTCAGGACTTTATAAAGAAATTCCAGGCAAAATATAATAAGCAGCCGGATGCTATGAGCTTCCTTGCTTATGATGCGGGAATGATCCTGTTTGATGCAATGAAGAGAGCCGGCTCTACTGAAGGCGAGAAAATTAAGAATGAACTTGCGAAGACAAAAGATTTTCCCGGAGTTACAGGAATGATCACTATCAACGAGCAAAGAAATGCTGTGAAACCTGCTGTAGTCCTGGAAATAAAAGATGGCAAGTTCGTTTATAAGGAAACTATAGCACCTTAAAGAAGTTAAAAGTTAAAAGTTAAAAGTATTATATTTATTAATAATTACTTACGTGTTAACAATTTCAAATTTCAATTTTCAACTTTTAACTTTTAACTTTCAACATTTAACTTTTAACTTCTCATGTCAGAATTTATACAGCAATTAATTAACGGATTATCCCTCGGCAGTATCTATGCATTGATTGCATTGGGTTATACCATGGTCTATGGAATTCTAAAATTTATTAATTTTGCTCACGGCGAAATATTTATGCTTGGAGCTTTCTTCGGTTATTATCTTTCAAAGACGCTGGGTGTGACAAGCCCTTCCATCCCGATGGCGCTGGTAATAATGCTTTTAACGATGATCTCGACCGCTATAATCGGAGTTGTTATTGAAAAGCTCGCATATAAACCTCTTCGTAATTCATCCAAGCTGACGGTATTGATCACGGCAATCGGAGTTTCTCTTTTTTTACAATATACAGGCCAGCTTGTTTTCGGAGCAGATCCGAAATCTTTTCCGACAATAATTGAAAATGTAAGCTTTAATATTTTAGGTGCGACTATCGGGTCTAATCAGATCGTAGTTTTAGTTTCAACTCTGATACTGATGTTTGCCCTGAGAATAATAGTAATGAAAACCAAGATGGGAATTGCAATCAGAGCAGTATCAAATAATCTCACTGCCGCATCCTTAATGGGAATAAATATCAACAATGTTATTTCATTTACTTTTATAATCGGGTCTGCTCTTGCAGGCGCTGCCGGAATTCTTTACAGTATTAATTATCCGAGCATTGATCCGCTTATGGGAATGCTTCCCGGTCTGAAAGCATTTATTGCCGCAGTTCTCGGAGGCATTGGAAATTTTCCCGGCGCATTTATTGGAGGTTTAATAATCGGACTAGTCGAGACATTTACGGTAGGATACCTTTCTCCTACATATCGCGATGCGATTGCATTTGCAATACTTATAATTATTCTGCTTGTAAAGCCAACCGGACTTTTTGGTAAAAAGGATGTGGAAAAGGTTTAAACTTTTTTTAATCTTTCTGAAATATCCTTTAATGAAGACCATGATTCCATAAGCTCCGGCAGGTATTCTGAAGAAGTTACAAATGTCCAGAGATAAGCCACAATAGAAAATAATTCTCCCGCCGAGAATCCATCAAGGTCTATTGCAATAAACAATACCGATAAGAAAATTATAAGCAGTACAATTCTTACCAGACTGAAATTAAGCGCATTCCATTTTGATATCCGGATCTGGGGACGGGCCAGATCCTGATAATATTTTTCCACCTGAGCAGGATCTTTTTTAGAAATAACCTCAACGACGTCTTCATATTTATCATGATATTCTTTCTGATAAGGTGAGACTTTAGACACATAAAATTTATTTATGAAGTAAAGAGGCACAACAATTACAAGACAGGTTAAAGATATCCGCCAGTCAAATAAATACATTGCCACTATTGCTCCAAATATTGAAATTAAGTTGTCTATTATTTCAGGCATCCGGTATTGCAAAAAATAAATATATTGATAAGATAGTTCTGCTCTGGCGGAGGTAAGAGAAGTTGAAAGATTTTTCTGAAGAGAGTTTTCTGCAACATAAGTCGCAAGTTTTGTAAATAATTTGGTGAAAAGTTTTGTATCATATATTCTCCGGTAAGCACCGGCTAAAGTATTTACTGCAAATAATATCACCCAGATTGAAATAGGCAGGATAGTATCTGTAGCAGGATTTGTAAATTCCTTATCAATGAGAGCATCAATAACCTTTCCTAATAAATAAGGTTCGACAATCCATGCGAGATTTTCAATCACAATTAAAAAAATTGAAAATGAGACCTGCGATCTGTATTTTTTTATTAGATCAAATAAATGCAATCTAAGCTCAGTGGGTTTAATAAGTTTACCTTACACGGATGTCTTTACTCTGTCCCGCTTTCTTTTCATAAAATCCATTATATACATTATCAGGGCGAGCAGTGTGAAAACTGCCATTACAAGAACGATCATGTTTCCTCTCACAAATCCGGTTACAAAAAACATAATTACTGAAAGCAATGTAAGACCCACAGCAATATGGGCAGCGGTTTTATTTTCTCTTTTTACAGGAAAGGATAATGCGAAAAGAATCAGTCCGATCGCCGGTGCTATTAACGCAGTAGGGCTTCCCGAGGAAAAATATCCGTAAACTCCGAGGGCTATAAGGACGAAGGCATTGATGATCATTATTCTGTATATATTCATGGTTTGGTTGAATAGTTAAAAAGTTAAATGGTTGATTAGTTGATTAGTTAATGAGTTGATGATCTTATTAAAATGAATTCTTTCAGATAACTGAGTAAAGTTACGACCATTATTACCAAAGGTAATTCCAATCAGCTATTTAGCTTATGAACAATTTTACTAAATTTACCAATCACAAATCATCATCTTTCGCAAATTAGATTCATAAAGATTTTTTAGCAATTCATTTTCCGAGCTTACAGAACATGGCTTAAAATTACTTGACAGAGAATATTAATTTCCTTAAATTGTAAGGTAAAATTAGTTAATAACCTAAAAAAATAAGGTCATCCTTAATACTAATAAACAATCCGAGGATTTAAAGCTGGACAGCATAGACATTAAAATTCTAAGCGAGCTTCAGAAAAATTCACAAATAAAAAAGAATGAGCTTGCTGAAATTATTGGTTTGTCCCTTCCATCTACGATAGACAGGATTGCAAGGCTCGAGTCGCATTGCTACATAAAATCTTACAATGCAGTATTAAATCATAAAAAACTAAAACACGATATTACATGCTTTATTTTTGTTGTAAGTGAATCGTCAAAGTATTACAAACAATTCATTGATCAATGCAAGTCCGCAAAGGATGTGCTTGAATGTCATTCGATCACAGGCGAAGGTTCCCACATATTGAAGATCCGCACCGAAAATACTACATCACTTGAGAAGCTTTTGTCAAAGATTCAGAGCTGGCCGGGAGTAAAATCAACAAAGACAAATATCGTTTTATCCTCTCACAAAGAAACATCTGAAATAGAGCTTAAAAACTGAAAACTCAAAAAATAAAAACTAATTATTAGTATGGCTGAAAAAACAACTCTGGAAGAACAGAAGGAAAAGCTTAAAAGGATCAATGATGTATTTAAGCTTATTAAAGAGAAAGAAATTAAAATGATCGATCTGAGATTCACGGATCTTCCCGGTCAGTGGCAGCATCTGACAATTCCGATTTCAAAATTAGGAGAGTCAACATTTTATGAAGGGATTGGTTTTGACGGTTCATCAATCCGCGGATGGAAGTCTATAAACGATTCGGATATGCTCGCAGTGCCTGATCCTGCAACTGCAAATGTAGATCCGTTTATGACGACAAAAACTCTCAGCATGATCTGCAATATTCTGGAGCCTGAAACTAAAAAAATTTATGAGATGGATCCCCGTAACATTGCACGGAAAGCAGTTGATTATTTGCGTTCGACCGGAATAGCTGATACGGCATTCTTCGGACCTGAAGCCGAATTTTTTATTCTTGACCATGTTGCTTACAATATAAACGAATATTCGAGTTGGTATAAAATTGATTCGATCGAAGGATTCTGGAACACAGGCAGTGAAAAAGAAACTAATCTTGGTCATAAGATCAGATTGAAAGAAGGATATTTTCCCGTTCCTCCTTCTGATTCAACAAACGATCTGAGAAGCCTGATGGTGGAAAATTTAATTAATGTCGGGATTGATGTTGAGATGCATCACCATGAAGTTGCAACCGGCGGCCAGTCAGAAATTGATTTTAAGTATTGCCCGCTTCTTGAATGTGCCGATAGTTTACAAATGTTTAAATACATAGTAAAAAATACTGCGCGCTCTGTCGGAAAATCAGCGACCTTTATGCCAAAGCCGATCTTCGGAGATAACGGCAGCGGGATGCACACACATGTAAGCTTGTGGAAAGAGGGACAACCGCTATTTTCCGGTGACAAATATGCCGGCTTAAGCGATCTCGCCTTAAATTTTATCGGCGGCGTGCTGAGGCATGCTCCTTCAATCCTTGCTTTCAGCAATCCGACAACAAATTCTTATAAACGACTGGTACCTGGATATGAAGCTCCGGTTAATCTTGCTTTTTCAAAAAGCAACAGAAGTGCAGCAATAAGGATACCAATGTATTCCGACAGTCCGAAATCCAAGAGGGTGGAGTTCAGATGTCCTGATGGTGCGGCAAATCCCTACCTTGCTTTCTCCGCAATATTACTTGCAGGTATTGACGGGATAATAAATAAAATAAACCCCGGAGATCCGCTTGATATAGATATCTACCATCTGGATGAACAGGAGCTGAAGAAAATTCCCCATGCCCCTGAAGATCTCACAGCAGCGCTGCACAGGCTTGAAGAAGATAATGAATATTTGAAACAGGGAGGAGTTTTTCCCGACAGAATCATTCAAACATGGATTGATTACAAAATGAAAAATGAAATCAAAGAAGTACAGCTAAGGCCGCACCCATATGAGTTTCATTTGTATTATGAGGTTTAGCATAGATATGCATATTTTTTTTTCCACAAAGACTAAAAGTCTCTAAGATGTAATATAAAAATTGCTCTTCTTGGAGTCTTGGAGTCTTTGTGGTAAAATATTTTCTGGAACATATTTTTTATTTTAAATGTAGGAAGAGGAACTTTAAAATAAAACTATCATGAAAACACAAAAAGTTCTCCTGGTCTTTATCTCTGTCATAATTTTTAATGGATGCTTTAACAAAAGCAAGGATGTTTCAAGAGAGATGTCAATGCCGGATATCACTGATACTGATCAGCCTGAATTGAAAAGGGATGCTTCAAATGATAAAGTAAAACAATCTGACGGTGTACTGACCAGGGTGTTTTACAATAAGCCTGTAGCAGAGAATATTCCTTCATCGATGAACAGGATGATAATTAAGAGCGGCAACATGAATATAGAGATTGATAAATTTGATGAAAGCGAAAAAAAAATAAATGAAGAAGTAATTAAAGTGAATGGTTACATTACTAATTCACATTCCTCACTTGATGCGTCCGGAAAAAAGCAGGGAGTAATCGAAGTAAGAATTCCTGCTGATAAATATGATGCTTTCATTCAAAGCATCAGTTCTGTTGGAAAAGTCATGTTACAGAAAATTTCAGGTAATGATGTAACTGAAGAATATATTGATCTTGATGCCAGACAAAAAACACAGAAAGAATTGGAAAAAAGACTTCTCGAATTATTGAGTGTGAAGACTGCAAGGCTTACAGATGTAGTTGAAGTGGAAGAGAAATTATCAGCAGTCAGAGAAAATATTGAAAGAACAGAAGGGCGAATGAGATTTCTCAAAGATCAATCTGCATTTTCTACTCTGAGCATTAATTTATTCGAGCCATCTTTACTTCAAACCTCTTCAGGAGGCGGATTTTTTTATGAGATCGGGCAGGCATTTAAAAAAGGCTTAACCGGATTTACAGAAGTATTAAGCGGACTCGTGATTTTCATGGTTGCTGTAACACCATTATTGTTTCTTGCAATGGTTTTATTTTTTATTATACGAAAGATATTATTGAACAGAAGGAAAAGAATTGCCGGTATATCAGCAAATGCCGTATAAGCTTTAAGTAAGGTGAAATAATTTATAGATAAAAATTTTAACCTTAATAATTTAAGGCTAATGTTTTAGATTCTTCTGTGAATAGTCCAAAAATAAAAGGCAGAGGCTCGCAGTTCAATATTCCAAACAGGTTTGAGCAAATACATATTGATCATACTTCGTATGAAAAAGATGAATATTACGAAAGCAATGAAGATTCATCTGAAAAAAATATAAGCACAGAATTTTATAATGATCATTCAAAATCAATTCTTGCAAAGAACAACAGTCCGGATCTGGGTGCGGGATACAGTATAAATCCATATCGCGGCTGTGAGCATGGCTGTATATACTGTTACGCGCGGCCAACTCATGAGTATCTGGGTTTTTCAGCAGGGCTGGATTTTGAAACAAAGATAATGGTAAAGCGTGATGCAGCGACGCTGCTTGATGAAGCATTTTCAAAAAAAAACTGGGAACCGCAGACAATATTTTTTTCGGGAAATACAGATTGCTATCAGCCGGTCGAAAGAAAATTACAGATCACTCGGGCGTGTCTTGAAGTTTTTCTGAAATACAGAAATCCTGTAGCGATAATTACCAAGAATGCTTTGGTTCAAAGAGATATTGATATCTTAAAGGATCTAAGCAGCTTAAACATTGTCAGGGTTGTAATTTCAATTACAACATTAAAGAAAGATCTGCAAAGAAAAATGGAGCCAAGAACCTCCACACCCGTTATGAGACTGAAAACACTGGAAGCATTATCATCTAATGGTATTTCAACCGCAGTAAATGTTGCTCCTGTGATCCCGGGTCTGACTGATGAAGAAATTCCTGCAATATTAAAAGAGGCAGCAGAGCACGGCGCAAAGTATGCAGGAAAAGTAGTGGTACGTCTTCCCTTTGCTGTAAAAGATATTTTTTCAGACTGGGTAAAAAGAGAATTTCCTGACAGGGCAAATAAAATTTTGAACAGGATAATGGATCTTAGAGGCGGTAAGCTTTATAATAGCGAATGGGGAAAACGAATGACAGGTGAAGGCCAGTGGGCAGATACTATTCATCAGATCTTTGAAGCGAGCTGCAACAAGTTAAATCTGAATAAAGATAAATATTCTCTGAGAACTGATCTGTTCAGAATTCCGCAAAAAGAAAATCAGACTGATCAATTCAGATTATTTTAAAATTTAATTTAATTAAATTCGATCAATGCTGTCCAAAACGTTTTGAGTTTTAGAAATTAGTTTTAATTATATAGCAAA
>JBDTWU010000181.1:0-1525 GCA_040006535.1 bacterium
ACATTGAACTTAAACGCATAAAAAATTATTTTAAACGAAATTTTGAACAATTAACCTTCTGAACAATTGAAAAATACAGCTATCCACAAAATAAAATTTCTGTCCCGCATTTCATTTTTTTTATTAATATTTATTTCTTCCTGCTGTCTTTTTAAGACTGACAGCCCGGACCTGCGGATAACAGGACAAAACTTTCCGTCTACAGCAAATGCAAATCAAACATTCAGCATCTCTTTCACAATTGCAAATATTTCAAGCGGCGAATGTGATGCCGCTGCCACTAATGAAAGCTCGGTGAATTTAAAAATGGTAAACAGAGCAACCGGTTATTTACAGGTTAATAATACTTATGCACTGACTTCTTTAGATAACAATATTTCCCGAACCATAACGGCTACAGTAAACATTGGAACCGCGGGTACATATGACCTGACTTTTATTGTCGATCCAAATAATACAGCCGGTCAGTCAAACCGCCTGAATGACACTTATACGGCCACCATAATAATTAATTAAAGGCGGCTGCCTTACTTAAAATCTTTCATTACAATCCTATTTTCTTAAAAAACATACTTTTGGATATACAGGAAGAAATCATATCGGAGCGTTTAAAAATCTATTATCCCGAAAAATTCCCTCAGAAAAATTCATTTGCTGAAGATGTAAAAATCGGATTAACATCTGAAAGAAAATTTCTGTTACCAAAATATTTTTATGATTCAGCAGGCTCGGAGCTGTTTGAGCAGATTTGTTCAACTGAAGAATACTATCCGACGCGCACAGAGATCAGCATTCTAAAAAATTTATCAGATGATATTTCAGAAAGAAATTCAGATAAAAATCTGATTGTAGAGCTTGGAAGCGGAAGCTCTGTAAAAACAGATCATATACTCAGCTCATTCTGCAGGAAAAGAGATTACCTGCGTTATGTGCCTATAGATGTTTCGGATATACTGATTGACAGCTCAAAAGTACTTGTTGAAAAATATAAAAATCTTTTCATTACAGGAATAATTTCTTTTTATGAAGAAGGATTAGAATTTATTGTTTCAAGGGATAATTCACCAAAGCTTATTTTTTTTCTGGGATCAAGCATAGGCAATTTCACTGAAGCGGAAGCTATTGAATTTATGAAGATGCTTAAGGATCATATGTCCAATGAGGACAGGCTTTTGATCGGATTTGATATGGTGAAGGAAAGAAAAATTTTAGTTGATGCATATAACGATAGTCAGGGATTTACTTCTTTGTTTAATATGAATATACTGGAGAGAATTAATAACGAGCTTGACGGCAGATTTGATGTCAGTAAGTTTGAGCACCGGGGAGTTTTTAATGAAGAAAGAAGCAGGATGGAGATGCATTTACTTGCGAAAGAGAATATGGAAGTTGAAATTAAAAAAGTAAACTTAAAGATCAATTTTGTAAAAGGTGAAAAAATTCATACTGAGAATTCATATAAATTCACATATGATATGATCAATAAGCTTGCTGAAAAATCAGGTTTGAATTTTTCCGATTGCTA
>JBDTWU010000182.1:0-3294 GCA_040006535.1 bacterium
AGAATAATAGAGATAGTTAATAACTGGGAAACTAAATTGAAAGTAGGTGAAAGAGTTTCAACATTAAACTCCAGCGATCCGTTTTCAATTTGCTCTGTGTTATATGCAAATTCTTTAAGCTCGCTGTTGTGTGTCGTAACGATTGTCGTCGAATTATTTTCAGAAAGGTGTTTTAAGATTGAGGCAGACAGTGCGCTACCAAGCACCGGATCGGTACCGCTTGCAATTTCGTCTATTAAAATTAATGATTTCTCATCAGCATTAGAAATTATTTCTTTAATTGATTTGAGGTGTGAGCTGAATGTGCTCAGGTCATTCTCAAGAGACTGCTCATCCCCGATACTGATAAATATTTTATCAAACAGCTTAAATTCACTTTCAGGATTTACAGGGACAAGAATTCCCGACTGCAGCATCATCTGTATCATCCCTACCGTTTTCAGAACCACTGTTTTACCGCCGGCATTCGGTCCGGATATGACAAGTGTGTTATATTCTTTGCCAATATTCAGATTCAATGGAACAACTTCAGCTCTTTTATGAGTCTGAAGAAGAACAGGATGTAAGGCATTTATTAATTTAAGATTATCATTATTAATATGAGGCTTTACTGATATCGTTTCAATTGCATACCTTGCTTTGGCCTGAATGAAATCTATTTCGGATAAAATACCAACGTTTGATCTGATTTCGTCAATATGTAAAGACAGCTGCTGAGCCAGCTCCCGAAGAATTTTTTCAATTTCTCTTTTCTCTTCGAAATGCAGTTCGGTAAGCTCATTATTAAGATTTATTGATTCTGTTGGCTCAATGAAAACTGTAGCTCCGGTTGCGGAAGAGCTGTGGATGATGCCCGGAACATCTCTTTTATTTTCTACTTTAACCGGTATTACAAACCTGCCATCCCTCTGTGTGACTATGTCTTCCTGTGAATATTCTTTTTCGGTTACTCTTTTTAAAATGTTTGAAAGAGTTTTACGCAGCCTTTCGGAGTGAGTGTTGATCTGTTTTCTGATCCTGTTCAGTGTTGATGATGCGCTGTCTTTGACATCACCGTTTTCATCAATTGTAATTTCAATATTGTGCTCTAAAACTTTATCATAAAATAAATTTTCCGTTAAATTATTTATCAGGCCGGATTTTTCCTTTTCCTTGCTGTAAACTTCTGCAATAGACTTTTTTGTTTTACGGGACACCTTTAGAAAATCAAGTATTTTTAGAAATTCCAGCGGGCTAATAAAATATCCTTCAATCTTGATCTTTTCCAATGCTCTTCTGATATCACTCAGACCATCTAATGGAATTTCATTGATAATGTTAAGAATTTCTTTCATCTCAACCACCTTGTTCAGCTCGTATTCCAGGTTGTCTGCATTATAAAAAAATTCAATCTCATCACACCTCCCGGCACCGAGATCCGAATAAGTGAAGTGTTTTATTCTATTGATTATCCTTTCGAATTCCAGCTTAATTTTGGTTTCCTGTACCGGCATAATAAATTTAAAAATAGTTATACTCTGAATATTAAATTATTCAGCTCTTCATAAAAACCCTTTGCATTCGGGAAAAATTGCTTTACATAATTATATACTTCCGGCGCAATGTTCACTATGACCGGATAGAATCTGGAGCTGACAATGGTTTCTTTAGCAAAAATATTAAATGTATTTGTTGTTAATATCAGGAATAAACTTGCAATAATGAGCCCTTTCAGAATTCCAAGAATCACACCTAATAGTTTATCAAATGTTTTTGTAACTACATTGAAACGGGAAATCTTTCCTGCTAAATAGACAAATATAAAATAACAAAGAAGAATAATTGCGATGAACGTAATTATCCCGAGAAGTCTGGGTTCTAATTTAAGAAAACTGAAAACAGATGCTGCCTTGTCATGGAATCTTGTTGCCAGAAACAGTCCTGTAATAATGCCCAGCAATGAGAATACACTTCTTAGTAAACCGTTCTTTAATCCGAGAAAAGCCGGGATTAAAATTAAAACTAAAATTATAATATCGAGAGTATTCAAAATACTGTTTTAAGGTGAGTCAGATTGCGCGGGTGGTATTACAAATGTGAATTAAATACTGAATCAGGATAATTTACTCTTAACGATATCCTGAATAATTTTTCCGTCAATCTTGCCCTTTAGCTGTTTCATAATTTCTCCCATCACTTTACCAAAATCTTTCTGGGATGTAGCTCCTGTATCGGTTAAGATTTTGACTATAACATTTTCTGCTTCATCACTGGACATTTGCTCTGGAAGATACTCATTGATTATGTTCAGCTGTGCTGTTTCCTTGTCTACAAGATCCTGCCTGCCGGCAGTCTGAAACATTTCAATAGATTCCCTTCTCATCTTTGCCTGCTTGCTCAGCAGCTGTATCTCCTCCTCCTCTGTCATCTCACGGTTCATACCTGACTTATCCATTTTCAGAATTTCCGCTCTTATCGAACGCAAAGTATCAGTTCTTGTAACATCCTTTGCCTTTAATGCTGCATTCAGGTCTTCATTTATTTTATTCTTTAAACTCAATGTCTGTGAGGTAAGTTGATTGTAAATTATTAATCTGCAAATCTGAATCTGCTGATCTGAATCTGCTGATCTACTGTGTGATAGCTGCCCTGTATTTTTCCGACTCTGAAATATATTTTGATTTGGGAAAGTCCGTTTTAATCCGGTCGAATAATTTTTTGGCAGCCGGAAAGTCATTTGCCCTGTAATAATTTTTAGCAGCATAAAACAGATACTGGTCGATAAATGGATTTTCATTATCAATGCCTGCAGCTTTTTCAAAATCTTTGGCAGCTTCAGTATAATTATTTCTTGCTTCCAATACAGATGCCCGCCCGGCTGCTGCTGCAACTTTAAGCAGCTTATTGCTTCCGGAATAATCCTTATAATATTTTTCAGCCTTATCAAAATCACGGAGATTAAAATAAGATGTAGCCAGCATTATCTTTGCCATCTCACCATTTTCAGTAGACCCGTATTCATCCACGATATACTGTAAGCCTTTTGACATTCCCAGCGAATCACCGTTAACTGCCTGCTGAAAATTATTTGCATCATAAACAGATTTTATTTTGCTAAGCTCAACACCCGCAATTTCATTATTTGCTTTTTTCTTATTTACCAGTAATATTATTCCGGCAATTGCAATAACCAATATTGTAAGAGCGGTATAAACATGCTTTTTATTTTTTTCAAAAAAATCAATTGCCTTATAATAAACCGACATCAACTTTTCTTCTGTTTCGTGCTTCTGTTTAGCCATTAATATATTTTAT
>JBDTWU010000183.1:0-5372 GCA_040006535.1 bacterium
AACGGCGGCAGGAATGTTTATCTTTTCAGAAACGGAGTTGATGTAAAAAGATTCGCAATGCCAAACAGTACTTACGGCGGAGGTAGAATTAAGATTGTATATGCCGGTCTGCTGGGAGTAGCTCAGGGAGTTTTAGATATTGCAAAGAATATAGATTTCAGAGAAATCGGAGCGGAGTTCCATATTTATGGAGAAGGGAGTGAAAAAGAAACCCTTGAAAAATATATAAGTGAAAATCCCGATCGGAATATTTATCTTCATAAAATCGTCACCAGGGAAGAGATCCCTGATCTGCTGCAAGGTTTTTATTGTACCATAATACCTCTTATAAAAAATATTTACGGGGCTGTTCCTTCAAAGATATATGAAGCAATGGCTGCCGGGGTACCCGTTTTGTATTCAGGCACCGGGGAGGGTGCCCGGATAATAGAAAGTAATAATGTTGGACTTGTCTCTCCTCCTAAAGATTTTGAATTACTCAAAATAAATATTTTAAAATTAAAGAAATCGACAGTTCTAAGAAATGAAATGTCGCTCAGGGCAAGGAAATTAGCAGAAGACAAATTTGACAGGAACCTGCTGATTGAAGATTTTTCGGAAAAATTAACATCTATATGAAATTGAGCTTATTATGTTAGAAATAATAAATTCAAAGAGTTCCGATCTTGAAAAAATTGCGCGCTGTCATCAATCGGCATTTCCTGATTCTTTAAGTTCAAAAATGGGAATAAATTATTTAAAAAAAATGATTGAATGGTATATCACAGATAAAAATAGATTTTTATTCCACATTGAAGATAATGATAAATGTATTGGATATTGCGGAGGCATGATACATGACGAAACACAGGCAACCGGTTCTGCAAGCGGTATGATTCAATACAGCTTCAATGAGGCAGTGAAATCAATCTTATTCAGACCTTGGTTATTATTTCACAAAGAATTAGTCTCAAAATTTTCACTGATACGCAGAAATATTAAAATGAGATTTAAAAAGAGAAAATTTCCTTCAAATAAAAATCACCAAACTGAAAGATCTAAAGCTTTAGAGCGTAAAGCAGGATTAGTAGTAATAGGAGTTGCCGAAACGTATCAGGGAAATGGATATGGTTCGCTATTATTGAAAGGGTTTGAAAACAGAGCGAAGGAAATGAAAATTAATATAATGGAGCTCACAGTTCGGAATGATAATGGTGCAGCAATAAAATCGTACGAAAGAAATGGATGGGTGAAATCAAAGCTAAATGGCAATTCATTGGAAATGTATAAGATCATAAATTAAAACACAGTTATTTAGTCGCGAATTAAATGGCTTATTTACTCCAGTTTTAATCAGGACATTAAGTGTCTTAAAATAAAAATTTTATTGAAACAGTTAGTTACCGGGGCAGCTGGATTTATCGGGTTTCATGTGAGTGAAAGACTTTGTAAAGAAGGTCTTAATGTTACAGGTATAGATAATCTGAACAGCTACTATGATATAAGCTTAAAGCAGGCGAGGCTTGATAAGCTGAGCAAATATCCGAACTTTAAATTTATAAAATCAGATCTTGCAGAAAAGGAACAGCTGGTTAAAGTTTTTGAGGAAGAAAATATTGAATGCGTAATTAATCTTGCTGCTCAGCCCGGAGTAAGATATTCGATCACTAACCCGGATGTCAGCATCCGGAATAACATAAATGCTTTTTTTAATCTGCTTGAATGCTGCAAAACATTTTCTGTAAAAGTTCTCATTTATGCATCATCAAGTTCAGTATACGGCAATAATATAAAAACACCATCTTCGGTTGAAGACAATGTGGATCATCCTATTTCTTTATATGCCGCAACAAAAAGATCAAATGAACTAATGGCATACACTTATCATCATCTTTATAATATTCCAACGATTGGCTTGAGATTTTTTACAGTTTACGGACCTTATGGAAGACCTGATATGGCATATTATAAGTTTGCAGAGAGGATCATGAAAGGGGAGCAGATAGATGTTTATAATCACGGGAACATGGAAAGAGATTTTACTTATATCGATGATGTTGTTGAAGCGGTATACAGGCTGGTAATTAAAGAAATCACGAATGAATATAAATTATTCAACATAGGTGGAGAACATCCGGTGAACTTACTTTACTTTATTGAAACCCTGGAAAAAGAACTTGGAAAAGAAGCTATAAAAGTATTTAAAGAAATGCAGCCGGGCGATGTAAAGATCACTTATTCAGATTCAACGGAGCTTGCTGAGTTCATAGATTTTAAACCTTCCGTACGAATTGAAGAAGGACTGCATAGATTTGTTAAGTGGTTTAAAGAATATTACAATTATACATAATTCATGTGCGGAATAGCAGGCAAGACAGACTGGAATAATTCTCAACCGGACATACATGAAACCGTCAAAGCCATGTGCAGCAGGCTTCTTCACCGTGGTCCTGATAATGAAGGTTTACTCAAACTTGATCAGATCATGCTTGGCCATCGAAGACTTGCCATTATTGATCTTTCATCCAACGCGAATCAGCCTATGTCAACAGCTGACGGCAGATATGTCTGTGTTTACAACGGAGAAGTTTATAATTTCCGGGAGATCAGGAAGGAGCTTGATAATTTTAATATTCAATTTAAAAGCAGCTCAGATACAGAAGTAATTTTATATGCTTATGAAAAATTCGGAACTGATTGTTTTAAAAAATTTAACGGAATGTTTGCGATCGCGATCTGGGATTCAGTTAAGAAAGAATTAATTCTGGCAAAGGACAGGTTTGGAAAAAAACCACTCTATTATTATCAGGATAAAAATAAAAATATTATATTTGCATCGGAGCTCACAGCATTGTTAGAAGATAAAACAATTCCCGGAAAGATTTCTTATGAAGCGGTGAACTGTTATCTCGCGTTAGGATACATACTTTCACCAATAACAATATACGAAGATATTTTTAAGCTTGAGCCTGCTACCTATCTGAAATTTTCTGAAAGGGGGAATAAAACAGAAAAGGTTCAATACTGGGATTATTCAGATGCATTCAGGACAAAGACAAAGGAAAGTATAATTGAATCTGAAAACAGGATATTATATTTGCTTGAAGAATCAGTGAAAAGAAGAATGATCAGCGATGTTCCGGTCGGAGCATTTCTCAGCGGCGGGGTTGATTCAAGTTCGATAGTTTCCATTATGAAAAAATTTCACAAAGGAGAGCTGCATACTTTCAGCGTTGGATTTAATCAAAAGAGTTATAATGAGCTTCCCGAGGCTGACAGGGTTGCAGAATTCATCGGGACAAAACATCACGGGCTGATCTGCGATGTTAAAGACGGATTGGATTTTATCAATAAGGCAATAGAAGCATATGATGAGCCGTTTGCAGATAATTCTCTTATCCCGATGATAGAAGTTTCGAAGCTTGCTTCAGAATATGTGACCGTCGTTCTCAGCGGTGACGGTGCTGATGAAATATTCGCAGGTTACATTACATACAAAGCGGATAAATATTATAAATATGCCCGGGCAATTCCTAAGCCATTAAAAAAATTATTGATCGGGTTAAGTGAATCAGGAAGCAACGGAAAAAAGCTTAACTGGAATTATAAACAGAAACAATTTCTTAACGGGACGCTTTATTCGCCTGAGAAAGCGCATTATCTGTGGAGACAATATTTCAGTCCGGATGAAAGAGTCAGTATCCTTGGAGATAAATTCAAAGAATTAATTTACGATAATGATCCTTACATTACATTTGAGAAATATTATGACAAGGTAAAAGATCTGAAAACACTGGACCGAAACCTGTATGTTGACGGAATGACATGGCTGCCGGATGATATACTTGTTAAGGCTGACCGGTCTACAATGTTCAGCAGCATCGAATCGAGAAGTCCTTATTTAGATCCTGACCTTGTTGCATATGCTGCTTCAATTCCTGCCGAATTAAAAATGAAAGGGATGCAGACAAAATATATTTTAAAAAGATCTCTGAAAAAAATTCTGCCTGACTTTGTGTTAAATAAAAAGAAAAGCGGATTTAATGCTCCGGTTGGTTCATGGATAGGAATGAAAGATAACGACGAGTTCAAAACTTTTAATAAATATGTTTATGACAGAAAGCTCTGCGGTACAGCAGACGAAACAGTCCGAGTGGAGCCAGCAGTGGACACTGCTGCAGGATAACGAGCTGTTTTTATTTAATGATTGGATATTTCCGAATACTCTCGAAGACTTCAGAGGAAAAGAAGTTCTTGAATGCGGATGCGGAGGAGGACAGCATACATCATTTATTGCCCCGTATGCAAGATCTATTACAGCAGTAGATCTGAATACTACGGATATTGCAAAGGAGAGGAACAAAAATTTTTCCAACATAGAATTTGCCGAAAAAGATATCGCGATGATGGACCTCGGTAAAAAATTTGATATAGTATTTTCCATCGGTGTTATTCATCATACCGACAATCCCGACAAGACAGTTGAAAATCTGAAAAGGCATGTAAAGCCCGGCGGTAAATTAATTATATGGGTTTATTCAGAGGAAGGAAACGCTCTGGTAAAGCACGGAGTAGAGCCATTCAGAAAATTATTTTTGAAAAACATGGGCAGAAAAACTCTGCTGAGTCTTTCTAAATTAATTACCGGATTATTATATATCCCGGTGTATTCAGTATACTTTCTGCCCTTGAAATTTTTGCCGTTTTATGAATACTTTGATAATTACAGAAAGATGAGCTTTTACAGAAATACCATTAATGTGTTTGACAAGCTCAATGCCCCGCAGGTCGATTTTATAAGCAGGGAAAGAATTTCAAACTGGTTTAATAATTTTGATTTTACTGATGTGAATATTAATCCATATAAAGGTGTGAGCTGGAGTGGAAGCGGTGTCAAGAAATAAATTTATTTAAATGAATTTTCTGTCCAGATATAATGAGAAGCTGAAGTTCGATACAGGTAATGAAAATTATTATGAATTACTTAAAGACGGTCTTTTACATTTTTCAAAAGTTATTACTTACATAATTTCGCCATTTGCGAAATTAATTTTGAATTTGAACGGTGTTAATTACGGAAGCAATGTTAAGGTTTTCGGTATTCCGAGAATTGAAAACAAAGGTTCCATAACTCTCGGAAATGAAATGCGTTTGATCTCGGCAAAGTGCGGGTACAATTCAGGCAATATAACCGGTGGTGTTTTTTTACGGACTGCAAGAACGGGAAGTATTACTGCGGGAGACGAAGTTTATCTTAACGGGACAGCAATAATCAGCGAGATAAAAGTAAAGCTGGGCAGCAGAATAATGATAGGAGCAAACACAGTAATAATGGATACTAATTCACATAACGTTCCTTACAAAAACCGGTTAAGAAGATGGGATAAAATTGC
>JBDTWU010000184.1:0-2347 GCA_040006535.1 bacterium
CCCAATCTTATAATCTGCAGAACTTTCTCGAAATACTTTGCACTTGCAGGTTCAAGAATAGGATTCAGCTTTGCAGGAAATAATCTCGAGGAATTAAAAGGATACACAACAAAGTATCTCGGGTACAATCTTGTTTCGGAAAATCTTGCGATCATTGCACTTGATGATATTGAATATTATGAGAAGGTTACAAAAATGATGCAGGAAGATAAAGAGCATTTTTATAAAGAGTTCAGCAGCCTTGACGGCTTTACACCATATAAATCTTATGCAAACTTTATGCTTGTGGATATGCCGGAAAAAATCAGAAAGAATCTTGACAAATTTCTGAAGGAAAGAAATTTGCTTATCAAATTTTTAGATGAGGAAGCATTTAAAACTGAGGCCAGGATCACACTGGGCACACGTGATCAGAATAATTATTTAATGGAATCTATAAAAGAATTTTTGAAGAAATAATTATAAGAGATTGGGAAAAAACATTAAGAATAAAACTGAAGCAACAACCGGGTCATCAAATATTTCCAAGTATATACTTCTTGCGGTAATAGCTGTCATAGCAGGATATTTTATCTATACTAATTTTATCAGGAAAGATGACGTAACTAATAATTTTTCAATTGATCCAAGGGATAAAATTAAAAACATCAGAGAACCGCAGTTCAGCAAGGAGGGCGAGCTTGAATTTTTAAGTAAGGACGGGAAAAATGAGATCAGAAAAATTGATGTTGAGCTTGCCGATAACGATAACGAAAGAATGCAGGGGCTTATGTACAGAAAATCAATGGATGACGGAAAGGGAATGCTGTTTATTTTTCAGAGCGAAGAGCCCCAGTCATTCTGGATGAAAAATACTGTGATCCCGCTGGATATAATTTATGTCAACGCCAGGAAAGAAATAGTAAAGATATTTAAAAACACCACTCCGTTTTCCGAAACATCTCTGCCATCCGGAAAAGCTGCAACATATGTGGTTGAAGTTGCCGGCGGTTTTTCGGATAGGTTCGGAATCAAAGAAGGAGATCTGATAAACTTCCAAAAAAAATGAAACCGTCATCATATGCAGGGAAGACTGAGTTTACGAAAGGCGGCGAATTATTTTTCCTGAGAAAGGTTACCGGTGAAGTGATCTGTAAAATTGAAATTGAGATATCGGATGATGAGAATGACTCTGCAACAGGAATGATGTACAGAAATGATCTTGATGAAAATCAGGGAATGCTGTTCATACTCAAAGAATATTCAGTGCGAAGTTTTTGGATGAAGAACACCGTTATTCCTCTCGACATAATTTTCGCTGACTCCTCGAAAAAAATAATTAAGATCTATAAAGAAACGAAGCCGTTATCCGAAGAGCTGTTATCTTCGCTAAAACCTGCTAATAATATTGTCGAAGTAAATGGCGGGTATTGCAAAAGATCCGGAATCATGGAAGGTGATATGATAAGCTTTTTATTAAATTGAGATATAATTATTTTATTTAAATTTTTCCATGAAAATTTTCTCCTCCCCTATACCTTTTTCTCTCAGCAAATTATTAACAAAATCCACCATTAAAGGCGGACCGATTATATAATAAATTTTATCACTCAGAACATTCAGATATTTTTTTAATAATTCTTCATCAATAATTCCAAATTCATAATCCCATTTTTTATTTTCAGTATCATTTATTACCGGAATAAATTTAAAATCTTTATTTGCTATGGACCATTGTTTGAACTCATCTAAAAATGCGGCTTGTGATTGAGTTCTGTTTGAATAAAACAAATATATTTTTTGTGAAGATTTGTTTTTGATAGCGTTTTCAATTATGCTTCTCACCGGTGTTATTCCTATTCCACCTGCAATAAATACCACATCAGATTTATTGTTGTCTTTAAGATACAGGCTTCCGGATGGTTTGCTTATATATATTTGCGAACCTGAAGGAAGCTGTGAGAGATTATCAATGAAAACTGATGAGCCTTTGCGGGCTGCAATCATCAGGGTATCTGTATGATGAGGCGAGCTTGCAATTGATAAGGGTCTTGAATGTCCCTTCTTATCTTTTGTCACCGGGTCGATAATTGTAAAGTGTGCATATTGACCCGCTTTAAAATGATAATCAATATTGCTGATATCAAAAGTAAATGTGAATGTGTTTTCACAGATCTCTCTCTTATCAATTAATTTTATTAAAAAGTCTTTCAATAGTTTTTATCATTAAATAAAAAAACCTTCTTTTGAAGAAGGTCTTTGCAGAGAGAGAGGGATTCGAACCCCCGGTGAGCGCAAGCCCACAACGGTTTTCAAGACCGCCGCATTCAACCACTCTGCCATCTCTCTCTGTTTAATGGAAATTACG
>JBDTWU010000185.1:0-2135 GCA_040006535.1 bacterium
GAATAAAAAAAATATAGAGGTAAAGGTTTTTCTTGCGGGAGACTATCATCACTACAGAAGACATGAGGAAAACAGTCCAAAAGATCCGGACTGTAAAGTACAAAAGATTACCGCAGGAGGAGGAGGAGCTTTTCTTCATCCGACACATGATATTGACGTATCAATGATCTCAGAAAGTTATGGACCTGATAAGAGATCACGAAGACGCTTTGCACTGAAGCAAAGTTATCCGGATATAAAAACTTCCAAGAGACTGACTTTCAGAGATCTGTTATTCTTATTTTTAAATCCCGGGTTTGGAATTTTAACGGCGATGCTTTATTTAATTACTGCCTGGATGGTCGGTGCGGCAGTGGAATATAAAAATCCAACCGGGTTTATGGATACATTGAAATTCACTGCACTGGCATTTAAGAACAGCCCTGTCGCCGCTATGTGGATATTATTAATTTTATGCATATTTATTTTTTTTACTGATACGCATTCCAGAATCTATAAATGGCTGGGAGGATTGCTTCATGCATCTGCCCATATGATAAGTATTTTTTACATCGGCTGGAGCGCTATCTTTCTGACATCACTAGTTTTCCGAAATGAAAGCTTTGCCGGATTTTTATTTTCCATATCTTTTATATTTCTGTCCGGATGGGTGGTCGGCTCGACAGTAACAGGAATTTATTTCTTTATTTCGCAGTATTTTTTCGGCAGGCATAATGAGGAATCATTCTCGGCTCTTAAAATTCAGGACTACAAAAATTTTCTGCGCATTCATATATCCGAAGACGGAGTCCTGACGATTTTTCCAATAAAGATTGAGAAAGCTGCGCGGAAGTGGCGCAACCGTCATAATAAAGAAAAGGATTCCATCAAATCTTTCATCGTCCCCCGCGACGGCACCGCACCCGAATTAATAGAAGAGCCTGTTGTCTTGAAATCCACATTCGATTAAACATTATTTATTCTCAAGTTTTAAAAGACAATTACTTATCCAATCCTTAAATGGCAGTTCGTCTAACTTCTTTTCAATTGAATATTTATTAATAGACTTTACTGAGGTCTTGTATAGAATCATTTTGTATACTATGTTAATAAATTTTTTATACTGTTTTTTTCGGGATGATGATAATATTTTATCATTCGACAAAAATTGCTTGTATGTATCAATGAGAGACAATGCTGATTCAAATTCATTCAATTGATAGTATGTCATTAACATAAGATTCTTTAAATCGACTTTAAACAAAAAATGATTAAGGTCAACTTTATGAAAACTCTTCATTGCATCCTCATACATCTTTCTGTTAAAGTAATAATGTGCTAAACCAAAATAAAACATATTTCTCTTTCTTTCAGGATGAAGCCTCGATTTGAATTTTCTTATAAAATCTATAGTCCATTTATACTTCCTTAACTTCAAAGATAACAGCAAAACAGTTCGGTACAATTCAACCGGTAAGTATAATGTTTTTTCCGATTTATAATATCCTTTAGTAAGGATTAAATTATAAACATTGAATAGTTCATTTTCATACTTTTGAGAAGCTTCTTCATTGGAAGATTTCTGCATACAATATCTTACTAATCGACTAAAATGAAATCTTATTTCATCGGTACTTAAACATGTCAGATTCTTTAGTAAATATTTTTTATAAATAAAATAATTTCTTTCGTTATCAAAATTAGAAAAGGCATTAAAAAAATAATAATAGGTTTGAAATATTTTCAGGAGAACCTTACTCTCAGAGTTTGATGCGAGAAATTTTAAGATTTCTGAGAAATTAATTTTTTCAAAGAGTTGAAAAATGAAATTCGAATCCTCAATGTCGAATGAATTTTTAAGAGTTCTCAGATTGTCAAACTCTTTTAGTATTTCAGTGACAAACAAATACGTAATATACATACCTCTTTCGGTGAGCTCATTAATATTGTTAGTTATAAAAATGCGGTTTGATCTGGGTTTATTGATATTAATAAAATTCAGAGCATCCGTCGATAATTTTATTTTATTTAAAAAATATTCAGCATTAACTGTTTTTCCTTTCTCCAGTTTTTCATTGGTCCTCTTTATGTTCATTTGAAGTAGATTATTTAATCTTCTCTCGAAAAGCTCAGATCTTAAAAAATCATTTAATTCT
>JBDTWU010000186.1:0-3191 GCA_040006535.1 bacterium
GGATACTTCCTGACCGATAGCATTATAAATTATAAGCTTTACGTTTGACCTTTCACGTTTGACGTTGGACGGAATTGAATAGTTGATAATTGTTTTAGGATTGAACGGGTTTGGATAGTTCTGATATAATAAGATGTCATAAGGTATCCGGACACCTGTTTCATTAATGCTTGTATTAATAACTCTTACGGATTTTCCGTAGAGACTGCCGGTGCCCGCTGAATCTTTATTGTAAACAACCCAGATAAAAAAGTCATAGTTTGGGAGTTTGAGACCGCCATTAATGGTAAGTCCGGTATTCTCAATTGAATTAATAATTACGGTATCTCTGGAAGCCGGGTAACCGTAGTTGTTAAACAAGATTCTTTTCTCATTTAAAAATTCTTCCTTGTATGCATATGCGTTTGAATAAATTAATCCATCAGTAACAATATTATTAAAAAATCTTTGTAGGGAAGTATTATCAGCACTATCATTAATATCAGGAAGAACATTATATCCGTTCTTTCCAAGTTGGTATATATTCCAATTTCCATTCCTATTAGATTCAAAAGCTGGTGAGTAACCGATATAATTTAATAGATATTCAGATGTTCGATTATCACCCTTATCGGAAATGACTTCAGCATTTGTCCAAACATTACTGTTACGGGTCTTTTGTAAAATGGAATAATTTCCGTCATGTCTTCTATGCTGATATGAAATTTGAGTCTTATTGCTGAATTGAATTGAGCTTATTTCCGGATTCGAACAGACCGATGTATCATCGGAAGTCAGGTTAAAAATGTAACTTGTAAAATTATCCCTTGCTTGTATTCTCCTGTAAATGATATCATTTCCGGATTGATAAACAACAGAATAATTAATTGTGTCAATAGATACTAGTTTTGGATTATGATTATCCGAAGTTGAATCAATAATAAACGGATTTCCCCAACCTCGTCTTAAATCAAATAAACATCCAACGATCAGAGAACCTTCCGATCTTTTACTCTCCCATACGGCTAAAGCATAATATAGCCCTGATCCCCCGTTGTTTCCTTTATATATGCAGGGGTTCTTATCCGCATAAGAACCATCAGATAAGTAGTAAGTGTTTTCCCGAATTCCTCCTGTATCAATAGTTGCTACACATATTTGGGAAAGAGAATCAGTTTCAGAATGTTTTCTCTCAAAGATTAAAAGATCAAAATTTGAATATTCATAGAAATAAAATTCAGTGTTAATAAATCCTGGATTAGAATCATAAAAGCCTGTTGTAAGCTTTCTTTCAGGGCTCCAGTCATATTGAGCAAAAATCTCACAATTAGTCAAACTAAGAATAATGATATTTAATAATAAATATCCGAACTGTTTTCTTGTAAAAAATAATTTTATTTTCATTTAATATTTATTTACTTAAAAACCATTTTCCTATTTCAGCTAAACTACCATACTCCAATTTGTCCGAATGCATAACTATGCGACAAAAATATATCCTTCCTTGCAATCTTTCTCCGATAAAATCTACTGAATGTCTTCCTGAATTTTATTTTTTGATAGACCAATGTTATACCACTCAATTCCTTTTAATAATAGAAAGTCCTAAAACTAATTTTTAATGTCAACTTAAATTTTATTTGTATTAGAATTGTAATAGAGAGCTTCTGCTTTTATATTTGTAGCTTATAAAATTTAATGAGACTTTCACGATTTTTTCTTCCTACACTTAAGGAAGATCCCGTTGATGCGGTAGTTACATCGCATAGATTAATGCTAAGATCCGGAATGATAAGACAACTCACAGCCGGAGTTTATTCGACACTTCCATTTGGATTAAGAGTTTTCAGAAAAGTAGAGAATATAATTCGTGAAGAAATGAATGCAATTGGCGGTAATGAATTTTACCTTCCGGCGATCGCACCTAATGAACTATGGTCTGAAACAGGACGTTTAGAAGACTACGGCGATCTTATGTTCAGAATTAAGAACCGTGATCTGGTGCTATGTCCTACTCATGAAGAAATATTTACTTCTATAGCTAAGCCGAATTTAATTTCTTATAAAGATTTTCCGCAGGTATGGTATCAGATCCAGTCCAAATTCAGAAATGAAGATCGTCCCCGCGCAGGTGTGTTGAGAGGAAGACAGTTTACAATGAAAGATGCTTACTCATTAGATGCTACATGGGAAGGACTGGATAAAGCATACAATGATATGGCGAGAGCGTACAGAAATATTTTTACAAGATGCGGTTTAAATTTTGTGGTTGTGTCCGCATTCAGCGGAGCAATGGGAGGAAGTGATTCGGAAGAGTTCATGGCTCTTTCATCAGTAGGCGAGGATAACATTGTTGTAAGTGAAGACGGAAAGTATTCATCTAATCTCGAGGTCGGAGTATCATTCAAAGATAAAGTTGAAAGAAAAAATTCTGATCTGAAGTATGAGGAATTTCATACTCCTAATATAAAAACTATAGACGAGCTTGCTGAATTTGTTAAGACGGGGGATAAATCGCGGCTGGCAAAATCCAGAGTTTATGTAAATGCATTACCTGAAGGCAATGAGTTTGTATTGGTGTTAGTTTGCGGAGATGATGATGTAAACGAATCGAAGCTGCAGAATTATTTCGGAATAAATATAAGACCCGCTCACAATGAAGAGCTTATGCAAATTACCGGCGCGGATGCCGGCTCCATAGGACCCATCGGATTAAAGAATAATAAAATAAAAATTATTGCAGATCACATGTTTGAAGGTGCAGATGAACTGATCAGCGGCGCAAATAAAAATGATTATCATATTAAGAATATTGATTTGAAAAGAGATGTTCCGGAAATTGAATACAAAGATTTACGAACTGTAAAAGAAGGAGAATTAACATTAGATAAGAAGAGCAGAATCAAAATTACAAAAGCGATCGAGGTAGGTCACATATTTAAGCTCGGGACAAAATATTCGGAAGCATTAGGTGCCAGATTTCTGGATGCAGATGGAAAAGAGAATCCGGTTATAATGGGCAGTTACGGCATAGGGGTCGAGAGAACTACAGCTGCTTACATCGAGCAAAACTTTGATGACAAAGGAATAATCTGGAAGGGTGAAATTGCTCCTTTTAAAGTAGTTCTTATTTCGCTTAATCAGAATAATGACGAAATAAAAAATGTGAGTGAAGAATATTACCAAAAACTTTTGAACGGTAATGCAGAAGT
>JBDTWU010000187.1:0-4948 GCA_040006535.1 bacterium
ATAATATTATATAAAAGTGTCTAAAAAATCAGACAACTTCAGGTTTTCTACCTTCCCTGCCTTTCCTCGAAAAAGTCACCTATTTTTATTCTCATATTAAGCAGTATTGTATGAAACCCGAATTTATTGTTTTCTTTGGTTCCCAATCTGACCGAAGGCCCTATCGCAAATGAGCTTAGAGCAAATCCTTCACCAAGATTAGCAATCATAGTTTCAAATAAAAATTGAAAATTTCTTTTTCTGCTGCCGAATGTTGCATCCATTCGAATATCAAATTGTGAACCGGCTAACCGCATTTCCCTTCCCAGAAATCCTAAATGAAACTCACCAAATCTCTGACCAAAATATAGTTTTGATCTCGTTGAACCGAAAGTCCGGAAAGGGTACCGAAATTCGAAATTTGTATAGTTACCACTGATAACATTATTTGGCATCAGCCGATTTGTTGCAGTATTCAAAACATTCTGTGGTGGATCGGACTTTCCTGAATCTATTGTAGTAAAATATCCAATCTCAAAAAAATTTCCAAAAGGAATTACATAACTGAATTCTAATCCAATAGCCGGAGCAAAAAGATTATTATAATTTGCAAGATTCTGACTTGGAAAAACTTCTTCCAGATCACCGTCTGATCTCTTAAGAACGAACTCTTTGAATCTTGTTGTTATTCCAACAGAAAGACCTAGTATATGGAAAGCTGCACCAACAATATCGGTTTCCAAGGGACCTGAGTAAGGTGTGCCAAACTGGAAACTAAAACCAACAGAACGTTTTATAGGTACTCCGAGCGGGTCACCGCCAAAAGCCTGGAGGTAAGGATTAATGTAAGCGGTAGTGCTAAGGATATCCCGTTCACGTGCCGGGGGAGCGATTGCATCTTTTATTTTTATTTTTTTTATGACATCCAGGAACACAGAACTATAGGTTAGCCTTTTTTTATTAAGATTTTCTTTATTGGACCCGGTCCAGTTAAGTAATGCGTTCTGAACGGGTTTAGATAGATCTGCCCAGAGAAATCTTGAAGCGTCAGGAGATGTTTCATCACCGATAGTCACATACTGGTTGATCGGAGCCGGATCTAAAATGTTGACAACTATAATGTAAGACTCAAGCTTCGGATCTATATTCAATTCATCCTGAAGCTTAATAAAAACGCTGTCATCCTGTGCTCTTGCAAGTATTCTAAAATACTTCCACGATCTGGGGTCATTTTCTCTTTCCAGCTGGGAATAAATACTTGAAGGATGGAAAAAAGTAACTGCAATAATAAGTAAAAAAATATTCAGAAAGAAAACTTTTAGTTTTGTTATCATTATTGATTGAATTTTAATTTATGATATAAGAATATTACCATTCTCCAAACTGAAAAACTCCGGATTGATTTATGCTATGCTGTGTAGCAATTTTATCTTTGATACTTACCTGGAAAGTTACTGAATACGGTGCTTCCCTGTTTTCAGAATAATTGTCAAACGCTGTTTTGGATCGGAAGAAATCTAAAGTTACATCATAAACCAATGCACTTACAGGCTTTACGGAAACAGGGCCTGAAAATTTTATATCAAGCTGTCCCGGATAGTCGTCTGTCACTGTCACCCGGTATCCTACCGTTGCCTGAAGGCTTCTCACAGAAACATTTTCTCCTGAAGGAACAAGCCTCTGTAAAGTTATTTTTGGCTTTGCATTTTCTTTTGTTGAAACAGTTTTAGATACACCGCCGCGCTTAAAAGTTAAGCTCGTTTGTCCTCCGAGTGTAAATGAGCGGGAGCTTTTAGGCGGTACAGTAGTAAGCAGCGAACCGTCGCTTCCGTACACTTCTATATTCTGATCGCTTGGATTCGAAACAGAGTTGCTCGTGTACTGGGTGAATGACTGAGGTACCCGGAACTCAACTTCTCTTTGATCTTTAGATTCTTCAGTTTCTTCTTCCTTCTTCCGTTCTGCTATTTTCTCTTTTTCATTGGAATTATTATTTGATGATATATTCGGAGAAGTCTTATCAAGGGAGAATGAAGGATTCTGATTATCAGTTCTTGGAATTACTGAAACCTGCTGGTTAAGTCTCTGCTGAGTTTCAGCCAGCTTCTTTCTTAACTCCTCAATGTTTGTGAACTTGTGAGAGGTATCAAATGTAATTTCCGGGAAAATTCCTCTTGCAGTAAGTGAATCAAGCATTGCTTTCAATGAATCAACTATTCCTTTATTCTCAGTTAATTCAATCGGTTTTTTAATTACCTCTGTCAAATCAAGATTAGCACCTTTTAATGCAAGCACAGCAATAACAAATATATAAAGAGATTGATATATTATAAATTTTACATCCCTGTTTTTTCTGCTGATCATTTTTTAATCTCTCAGAATTCTTGACAAATTATTTTTCCTTTTTTCCCAGTAAGGTTACCAGGTTTTCCAGACTCTTGCTCACATTGCTGTCTTTAAAACTATCCAAGGTATCCCCCAGGAATTTAATGGTTTGTCCTAAAGATGCCGATGTTACTTGCATATCTTTCAATGTTTTTTCTTCCGGAAGCTTTAAGTTATTAAGTTCTGATACTAATCCCTTAATACTATTCCCAAGCTCATGCGATGCCTTCATAGTTTCGTAAATTTTGTCAACTTCTTCTTTTGTTACGGAAGATTCTATTACTATCGGTGCCGGTATCACAGGGGAAGGTTTTTCAACCCCAAGCTGACGGGATTGATTATTATATGAATATGCTCTTTCAACATTATTGATTACTTCAAGAATCTTCTGGTATTTTAAAGCCAGCGCGTCGAATACAGAATCGAAAAGCTTTGCAATCGCGAGTATTAATATAGATTTAATTTCAAATGGCACTGCAAAACCTAAAAATACCGCAGGGCCTTTTTCTATGGATATCAATAATATAGCAGCACCTAATAACGGCAATGCAGTACCCAATCCATCCACGATGCCGCTGTATCTGTCAATAACTCTTGTTATTGAAGCTTCTGAAACATTCTTTCTTTCAAATTCTTCCTTTAATCTTTTATTTGTTATTAATGCAAAGATAATAAAAATTAAATAAATGATTACAGGAAACCACCATAGCGTAACCGGATTAATCTGAGTATTTAATACCTGCTGACTTGGATTTATATATAGTGAAATAGATTCAAAAACATTTCCTAAAAAAGGAACATCTGCAACACCTACAAAAAAGGATAATACAAACAATACAAAAGAAGGTATTGCAGCTTTAAAGATCTCTATTCTTGCCTCCTTATAAACATCAGGAATCAGCTGCTTTATTTTCGTACTCTTGATAATATTCAGATCATTTTCATATTTCTCTATAGCTTCCATCAGTTCCGGATTATTAATAGTCTGATCTTCGGCGTACATCTCTTTCAAATTTAAATCATTATTATTTTCCACCATAATAATATTATAAGAATTTATGAATTGTTGTATTTACAAAATAATTAAAAATTCCTCTAAAATCAAAACTAATGTTTTCTAAATTTTAAAAGCGAAAATAGATTTTTTACAAATTTATTTTTATTTCATTAACATCTTTAATATACAAAGTCTTTGATCTTCTCGCTCTTACCGTTCCGGAATGACATTATAGACATCTCATGGTTTGTCCGATCTTTTATAGTGACGGTATTGTGGACTGCTTTAAAATCTCTTGCATTTTCAAGCGCATTATTTAAACTTTCTCTCGTATTATTACCCTCTGAAATTTTTGATAAGATCAATTTCATTCCATCATATCCGAAATAATAATTTTTTATATCAGCTTCTTCAGATTTTGCAAAATCTTTTCCGGTCTTTTCATCTATATAAAAGTCCGAATCAAAGTAAAGCTGTTTGATATACATTTTGTTATCATTAAGGACTTTCAAATTATTCCAGTCACTTGTTCCCAATACCGGAAGATTCAGGTTTTCCGAAAAATACTGGGGGATAATATTCCGGATCTCTCCGGAGCCGGAAACAGGGATATATATGGCATCAGCAATTCCCGGAATGTAACTTCTGCTGTCAGGGAAATTGGCTGAGATCTGAATGCCCAGTGAATCTAATATTTTCCCGGCTCTGTTTCCCAGCAGTTTATAAATGCTCACAACTAATTTCTCTTTGACCAGGGAATCCAAATAGGAGAATTTAAGATTAATTCTACTGAGCTTTTCAATTTCAGCAGTTTTCATATTACCGAAATCCAGGAATTTTTCGTTTTCGAATATTTTATTTTTTAACTCTTTTAGTTCGTCAGATAGATCGGTTTTATCTTTAGCATAGTATTTTGTAAATATGACAGTTTTACCACTCTTAAGCACTTCATCTGTAAAGCTGTCCGCGAAATTTTTTCCGTAAGTTTCTTCTGATAGTATTGCAAAATTTTTCATTCCCAATTCATCCATAGCATATCTTGCCATGATCCTGCCTCTTATATCATAAGTAGGGTTTAACTGAAATACATATGGATTATTTTCTGCGAGAAAATTTTGTGTGGCAGTGGGTGTAATTAAAGGTATTTTATGAAATGCCGGAGCTCCGGCATTATTTATAAGCTCGCTGCTGAATACGGGTCCGAATATTGCAATGACACTGCTGTCACTTACAAACTTGTTTATAATTTTTAGAGTGGCAGACTGGTCTCTTTTGGTATCTTCTAATATTAATGTAATTTTTTTTCCGGGCTGTGAGGCATTATAATCGTTCAATGCGTCCTGAATTCCTTTTACCATCTGCTCTCCCAACTTTTTTTCTTCAGCATTATCAGAATTTTTCATCAGCGGAATTGCCAGACCGATCTTGGCCTGGGAAAAAGATGCTGAATTAAAAAAAAATATTAATCCAATTACTAAAAAAATCTTTATCATAAGCATATTATAAAAGAAGTAAAGTAAACTATTACGATTAACTAATAACTATTAACGATTAACTAATTTTTACTCCCATTCAATTGTCGCCGGG
>JBDTWU010000188.1:0-3673 GCA_040006535.1 bacterium
TGCAGTGCATTAAAAATAAAAATTTCTCTATTAATATTGAATCCGGGTCTCGAAAATAATTTTAAGAATAAGAATATTCTCATTACCGGAGGGCTTGGTTTTATCGGAAGTAATTTGGCGATCAGGCTTGCAAAGCTTGGAGCAAAGATTACACTGATCGACGCAATGATCCCCGAATACGGCGGCAGTATTTCCAATATAGAAAGCATAAAAGATAAAGTTACTGTTAACTTTGCTGATATCAGGGATGAATATGTTTTAAATTATCTTGTCCGGGATAAAGATTTCATTTTTCATTTAGCCGGTCAGGTTTCACATGTGAAAAGCTTAACAGATCCATTTCCTGACATTGATATCAATATTAAAGGCACTGCAATATTGCTTGAAGCCTGCAGGAATAATAATAAAAATGTTAAAATAATCAGAGCAGGAACAAGAGGCCAGTACGGTAATACAAAGATACTTCCGGTAAATGAAGAAGCTCCGACAAATCCAAAGGGCATTTATGAAATTTCACAATTGACTGCTGAAAAAATGATGCAGGTGTATAATGACATTCACGGAATAAGATGTCTCATGCTTCGTTTAACTAATATCTATGGTCCGAGAGCTCAGATGAAGAGCTCACATTTTGGTGTAGTAAACTGGTTCATTCGCCTGGCAATAGAAAAGCAGGTCATTAAAGTATTTGGTGACGGATTAATAAAAAGAGATTTCCTGTATATTGATGACTGTACCGAAGCAATGCTGATGACGGCTTCAATAGATAAATGTTATGGTGAAATTTTTAATGTCGGAAATGACCAGCCATCCAATTTCCTTGATCTTGTAAAATCACTCTGTGAACTCGAATCAGGCGGCGGCTGGGAATATGCGCCTTTTACACCTGAAAGAGCTGCACAGGAACCGGGTGACTTTTTATCTGACATTACAAAAATTACTTCATACAGCAGCTGGAAACCTAAAATAAATCTTGAAGAGGGACTTAAAAAGAGTTTAGATTTTTATAAGGCTAACAAAGAAAAATACTGGTGATGAAATATTTTCAAACTGTTTCTTTTAAACTTTAATCGTGATTTGAATTCTTCCGGAAGTGATTTCCGAAAATATTCGGAAAAAGACATAGACTTTATCTCAGAAAAACAAAGCATGCTGTCTGAACATCATTTTCAATATGATAAAGATTATTATGAACCATCAGATAATTCAAAAGCAGAATTTAAAAATTACATCGCGAAAAGGATTACAGATGAAGATTTTAATATCATAATTTCGGAGTCATCAGGTAAGATTAACGGATATGTTATGGGCTGGATAGATAAAAGGCCGCCTATTTATAAAATCAGAAGTGTCGGATATCTATCAAATATATTTGTCGATAATGAAGTAAGAAATTCAGGGATCGGGAAGAATTTATATAACGAATTAGAAAATTGGTTTCTTGAAAAAAATGTAGATTATATTGAAATCAAATCTGACGCACGCAATACAGATACAATAAACAAATTCCGGAATCACGGATTCAGGGATCTGTCAATAACATTTTATAAGGAAGCGAAATGATGAAAGTTCCATTTGGAGATTTATTAAGAGAGTATAACGGCTTATCAAATGAGATTGACGGTTCGATTGAAAGAGTCCTGAAGTCGGGATGGTTTATTCTCGGAAAGGAAGTTGAAAACTTTGAAAAAAATTTTGCAAAATTTATCGGGACAAAATATTCAGTCAGCTGCGCAAATGGGACTGATGCAATAACGCTCTCGCTGCGTGCACTGAATATTAAGGATGGCGATGAGGTTATTACTCAAACGAATACGTGTATTCCGACTGTTTGCGGGATAGTTAACGCAAATGCAACACCTGTGTTTTGTGATGTTAATGATGATAATCTGATGATCAATATCAATGATATAATTAAAAAGATCACAGACAGAACAAAAGCAATTATACCCGTTAATCTTTTTGGCGCGTCTGCGGATTATGATAAGATTATGGAGATTTCAGAAAGATATTCTATTCCGGTAATTGAAGACTGTGCCCAGTCTCACGGTTCAAAATTTGGAGATCAGAAAACAGGAACATTTGGCAAGACAGGCTGCTTTAGTTTTTATCCAAGCAAAAATCTGGGATGTTACGGTGATGGCGGTGCTGTTACAACCAATCATGACGAGATATATCATAAACTTCTTATGCTGAGAAATTACGGACAGGAAAAAAGATATTTTCATAGCGAATTAGGCATCAACTCAAGACTGGATGAAATGCAGGCTGCAATATTAAATACCAAGCTTACACATTTAGACGGCTGGAATAAGATAAGACAGAATATCGCTTCAAGATATGATAAAGCTTTTGAAAAGGATGAGAATGTAACTGTTGTGAGGCCCGGGGATAAAGTTAAGTCGGTTTATCATTTATATATTGTGAAAGTTAGAAGCAGGGAAAGACTTCAGGAATATCTGACAGCTCACGGCATATCGACATTAATTCATTATCCGGTTCCCAGCCATTTACAAAAAGCATATGATTATCTTGGTTATAAAGAAGGAGATTTCGAAATTTCTGAAAAAAATTCAAAGCTAATTCTGAGTCTTCCGGTGTTTCCTCAAATGGAGGAAACAGAAGTTGATCATGTAATAAAAAACATACGGGATTTTTATGAAGGTGCCGGCGGATCGTAAATGAAAAAAATTGTTTCAATAGTTGTTCCGGTATATTTTAATGAAGGAAGCCTTCCGATCTTAATAAATAAATTCGAAGAGATAGCTGCCGGAAATAGTGAATATGAATTTGAATTTATATTTGTTGACGATTATTCTAAAGATAATTCTTATAAAGTCTTACTGAAATATTTTTACGAATCAAAATTTAAGGTAAAGTTAATTCAGCTTTCAAAGAATCATGGCTCATTTACAGCCTGCGTGGCAGGACTATCAAAAGCGGCAGGTGATTGTGCTATTATAATAGCTGCTGATCTGCAGGATCCGCCCGAGCTTATTACCGAAATGCTTCCAATCTGGAAAAACGGAACCGAAGTAGTAATGGCTGCGCGGAATTCGAGAGAGGATCCCCTGTTTTCAAAAGTTTTCTCAAAAATATATTATACGATCCTGAGAAAATTTGCCTTAAAGGAAATGCCCGAAGGCGGTTTTGATTTTGTTTTAATAGACAGGAAAGTGATTAATATAATTTGTGATATAAAGGAAAAGAATACATCTCTGATGGGTTTGATCCTTTGGATCGGCTTCAAACGAGAAATAATTTATTATGACAGAAAAGCCAGGCAGCACGGAAAATCGATGTGGACCTTTACAAAAAAGTTTAAGTATTTTATAGATTCATTTATTGCATTTTCTTTTTTGCCTATTCGTCTTTCATCCGTGATTGGATTTACGGTTTCAATACTTGGATTTCTCTACACTATTTTTCTGATATATGACAGATTAATAAATAAGAATCTGATACAGGGAATTACTGCATTAATAGTGATAGTATTATTTCTTGGAGGCATACAGCTGATAATACTTGGAATTTTCGGAGAATATGTCTGGAGAATTTTAGATGAATCAAGAAAAAGACCGGTATTTATAATTGATGCTTATAAGAGCAATGAGAAACTCCACGATAAAACACGTAAAGCTGAAAAAGTCCGGCCTGATAATTATAATATTTT
>JBDTWU010000189.1:0-9728 GCA_040006535.1 bacterium
CATTGCAAGCTGCGACCTGGCAAGATGGGATGACCCTTATAACGTCAGTGCGGCTGAGGAATTAGTAACAATAAAAGATAAAGGATCTATTGGAATAATGGCGGCTGTCAGAGCTGTATATTCGGAGCCAAACGCCATTTTCAATAATGAGTTTTATGATAATCTATTCAAAATAGATTCTTTGAATTTAAGATTGAGATTCGGTAAGGCAATGTTCAATGTAAAGCAGGCGCGATATTTTGACAATGATCTTAAGTTTGCACTACTTGCAGATCCGACGGTAAGACTTGGTGTACCGCAGTATCTTTCAAGAATAGACAGCATCAACGGAACACCGGGCAGCAGCATATTTGATATGAAGTCATTGCAAAGAGTAAAAATATCGGGAAGTATCTTAAGATCAGATTCTACATTCTGGCAGGATTACAATGGAAGCCTCGATCTTAAAGTGCTCGATGTTGATAAAAACATTACACTTACAGATTTTGGTTATACATTCAACTACCGTCTTATGGGTGGGTTGATATTCACAGGCAGGACAAACGTTGTAAACGGCACATGGAATATGGAGTTTATTGTACCACGGGATATTTCTTTTAATCCCGGCAGAGGAAAAATTATTGCTTATTTTAAAAATAATGAAACAGACGGACTTGGCTTTTCTGATAATTTCATAATGGCGGGAAGAGACACAACTGCACAGCCTGATTCAACAGGGCCAGTTGTTAATTTATTTTTAGGTAGCAGAGGATTCCGAACGGGTGATATGGTAAATCAGAATCCTAAATTAATCGCCGACTTTACTGATGAAAACGGAATCAACTTAACAGGAACTATCGGGCACAAGATCGAGGGAATATTAAATGATGATGTAAATAATAAAATCGACCTGACTCCTTTTTACGTTAGTAATAGCGGGTATCAGAACGGGACTGTAGAATACCTGCTTCAAAATCTTCAGGATGGGAAAAATAAGCTCGAAGTTAAAGCCTGGGATACATATAATAACTTCAACTCATCAATTATAGAATTCAATGTAAGGGGTAACAGTGAACTGGCTCTTGATAATATTTACAATTATCCGAATCCGATGAGAGATTATACTAATTTTGTATTCGAACATAACTTCGATCAGCCGCTTATTGCTGACGTAAAGATATATACTGTCAGCGGAAGATTAATTAAAGAATTGAATAAAACCAATATTACAGATAAGTTTGTGTCTTTACAATGGGACGGTAAGGATAACGATGGCGACGGTGTTGCCAACGGAACATACATATATAAAATTTTTATAAAATCAGAAGACGGGGTCTTTTCCAAGAGTACCACTGGAAAGCTGGCCAAGCTAAAATAAATAACACGGAGGAAATCAGTTAATGTTAAAAAAGACATTCGCAAGCTTTTGCGTAAGTTTAATAGTAATTAGTTTTTTTACTTTTAATAGTAATAAACTTTATTCACAGACAGCAATATCCACAGGTGTACCATTCCTGCTCATCGGACCAAATTCAAGATTTGGAGGTATGGGTGAAACAGGTACAGCAATAGCAGATGACGCAACCGCAATGCACTGGAATCCATCAGGACTTGCATATCAAAAGGTTGGAACAGAAATAAACTTTACTCACTCACCATGGCTAGCCGGCTTAAATATTGGTGACCTTTTTTACGACTACATCGCCGGAAAAAAATATATCAAAAGTATCAATGGCACTATCGGTGCTGATCTTACCTACCTGAATATCGGTGAGGTAATTGTAACTGATGAATTTGGAAATGCACAACCTGACAGAAATTATAAAGCGTATGAAATGGCTTTGGCTGTTGCTTACGCAACCAAGTTAAGTAAGAATTGGGCAGGTGGTGTAACCGGAAGATTTATTTATAGCAGATTATCTCCAAATAATCTGAACGTTGGAAATGAAAAAGGAACAGGAACGGGGATCTCAGCAAGCTTTGACCTTTCCACAATGTACAGACCCGTAAAGGGACCGAAGTTTCTTTCTAACAGATTTTCAGCTGGTGTAAATTTATCAAACATGGGACCGAAGATCTCATATGTCGATGCAGCTCAGGCAGATCCGATTCCGCAGCAGCTGAGATTAGGAATTGCTTATGAAATTCTAAAGTCAGAGTTTAATTCCTTAACCATTACCGCTGACTTTTCAAAGCTCCTTGTCAACAGAGTTTTGCAGATTGAGGATACAACCGGCGGAGTGACAAGGATTGTTCAGGAAGGTTCAGTTGACCCATTCTATAAAGCTTTGTTCTCCTCATGGAAAGGCGGATTGAATGGAATTGCAAAATCATTTCAGACATCCATCGGCGCCGAATACTGGTATAATAAACTGATCGCATTAAGAGCAGGTTATTTTTATGAAGATCCCGCAAACGGAAACAGAAAGTTCTTCACTCTCGGAGCCGGTATCAGGTATGATCTTTATGGATTCGATTTTGGTTATATAAGCACTATTGAAGAAACTCATCCGCTTGCCAATACATTGAGATTCGGTTTACTTGTTAACTTCTAAAAAGCAAATTAAATATTATAATATTAGAGCCATAGTTCATACCCTTGAACTATGGTTTTTAATATACAAATTCTAAATCAGGTCATAAATGGTCTCACGAAAAATTTATTTTATTCTGTTATTTATTTTTGCTTCATCCACCATTATGTTTTCCCAGGAAAAAAAATCAAATTACACAATTTCCCACTCAGTTAAGTTTGGGCAGGAAAACTCCTTTACCCTGCCAAGGAAATTTGTTGCAGGATCAGATTCAATTAAGGTTGTTGCAATTATGGTTCAGTTCGTTGAAGATAGTGACGGAAGAACCTCCGGCAACGGATTGTTTGACAGGTCAAACAGATATTATAATGCTTCTACCGGACGCGACACCGTGATTGACTCCCCTCCTTACGACAGCTCATATTTCGCTGATCATTTACAATTCCTGAAAAATTATTTTGCTAAATCTTCAAAAGGTAAATTAAATTTAAGCTATGATCTTTACGGAAGAGTGATAAACCTTCCCAGGACAATGGAGCAATACTCTCCTCAGAGAAATGAATCGAATGTAAAGCTGGGCAATTTGTTTCAGGATGCCTGGTCAAGAGCAGACAGCTTTATTAATTTTTCACAATACGATAAGTCAAAAACGGCATTTGTGATTTTTCATGCCGGCGTAGGAAGAGATGTTGATCTTACTGCGTTCTTCGGGTTCGATCCGACTCCATTTGATCTGCCATCGGTTTTTATAGGATTGAAAAATCTTAAGGAGTTCTATGGTAATTCTTATAATGGTTTTCAGACAAGTGAAGGACTGTTCATTCAAAACTCTCTTATTATCCCTTCAACGGAATTAAGAGAGCTTCAGACGTCAGGCGGTACTGCACTGGTTGAGCTTGGTATGAATGGAATTCTCACTGCAAGCTTAGGAAGTTATCTTGGACTTCCCGATCTCTTCAATACTTCTACCGGAGTTACTGCAATCGGCAGATTCGGTCTGATGGACGGACAGTCAATTTTCAGCTTCAACGGACTTTTTCCGCCCGAGCCCAGCGCATGGGAAAAAATCTATCTCGGATGGGTGAACCCTGTAATTATTTCGAGCGGCTCAAATATATTTTCATTGCCCACAAGCTCTAAAGACATTTCAAGAGATACTTCCATCTATAAAGTTTTGATGAGCAGTAAAGAATATTTCCTTGTGGAAAACAGAAACAGAGACCCCGAAAACGACGGACAAAAAGTTTACACCCGAAACAGATCTTTCAATGATTCAAGCGTTTTTTTTAGTGATACGATTGCTCCCGAGCCGAAGACCTATTACGGCTTTGTAAACTTTAACACGACATTAGTCAATGGTAATGTCACAGATGTTCAGACATTAGACTGGAGCTTGCCGGGTGTTATTAATAGTCAGACCAGCTATAGAGGCGGAATACTGATATGGCATATAGATGAAAATGTTATCGATGCAAAAATTTCTTCAAACACAATAAACAATGATATTAATCACAGAGGAGTCGATCTTGAAGAAGCTAAAGGAGCGCAGCTCATAGGTGTGACTTTTTCATCTCCGTTCGGAAATATTACAGGAGATGGAACTGAAGTTGACTATTGGTTCAGCGGCTCACACAAGGTTCCTTCATCTGTTTATAAAAATGCTTTCACTCCCACTTCTTTTCCGAATTCGCTCAGCTATTCCCTGGCAAATAATAATATTTCGATAACAAATTTTTCTACCATAGACACTCTGATGACTTTTAATGTTTCTATAGGTGCGCAGATAAAACCTATATCCGGTTTCCCTAAAAATGTTGCGGTGGATACGAGCGGAAATTCGCAGGCAATAGCATTTGATTTTATTGGAAATGAAGGTGAAGAGATATTTGTAAACTCCAATAATAAAGTTTACGGCTACACAAGCAGCGGTAGTGCGGTCGACTCGACTGTAAGCAGCGGATTAATTTTAAATGGATTCGGCAAATACATTCCAACTACTAATACAACGATCAATCATAAGTACATAATTGCCCTGGCTGACACAGGAATTGTTTTCAAAAATGATTTGGGTCAAAATGAATTCTTCTGGAGCAATGCTCAGTCAAGCTGTCCGCCGTTTTCCAGAGAGGAAACTGATTTTGTATATGTTGGAAGATCTGACGGAAAAATTTTCAAATATACCGCGGATGGTATCAGTATTAAAGTTGATTCTGCTGCAGGCCCTATCAGACAGTTTTCAAAAACTTCAGCAGATACTTTTACCTATATTACGAACGCAAATAAATATCTGGTCGTGGGAAATATTTCTACCCCGACTTCAACTGATATTTTAATTGTAAACAACAGCAACGAATTTATTCTTAACGGAAGTAAAATTAATCTGAACTATACGATCTCCAGGATCAGCAGCTCTCCAATTCTTGCTGACATCAACAGCGACGGGAAGCAGGAAATTATTTTTGTCGGTGACGATAAGATTTATGCTTTGAATTCCAACGGAGTTCTTATTGATAATTTTCCTGCAGATTTCAATGAGAAAATAACTTCGGGAATTTCTGTGGCAGATATTAACAATGACAATATTTATGATCTGCTGTTTGCTTCCTCAGACGGCGATCTTTTTGCTTATGGGATTGATGGAAGAATAGTAAGCGGATTTCCTGTAAAGATCGGACCAAATACGACCTCAACCCCCGCATTGGCAAATCTAAATGATACCCTTGGCATTGTAGTGGTAAGCGGTGACGGATACTTGTACGGCTTCAAAACCAATACTATTTACAATCCGTCCAAGGTTCTCTGGAAAAATTATCTTAAAGACAAATATTTATCTAATAATAATTTTGTTGCCGGTAACAGCCCTGTTAGTATTTCTGAGAAGCTTCCCTCTGATAAAGTTTACAACTGGCCAAACCCTGTATATAAAAATGAGACATTCATAAGATATTATATTAACGGCACGGCATCATCTGTAAATGTTAAAATTCTTGATTTGTCCGGTGAGCTGGTAACAACTCTGAAGGGAACTGCATTTTCAAAAGCGGATAATGAAGTTAAATGGGATGTTTCAAGTGTGCAGAGCGGAATATATTATGGAGTAGTAGAGGCGGATATTGACGGCAGCACTGAAACCAAAATAATCAAGATCGCTGTGGTCAAATAATAATTTTAAAATATATTTTTAAGCTTAAGGTGGTTATCTTTGATAAACGATAGCCACCTTTTTTATTTTGCCTTTGGAAATATTTTTTATTTCTATAACAATTTTATATTTTCTCACTCACATTCTTCTTCTCAAAGGATTATTTGTTTCTTTGAGATTAAAAAAAAATAACACAAACCCTCTGCCCGCTGTAAGCGTAATAGTTGCCGCACGTAACGAAGAGCATAACATTATCCGCTGTATAAATTCGTTGTCCGAACTGAACTACCCTGCAGATCTTCTGGAAATTCTAATCGTGAACGATAATTCTACTGACAACACTTTTAATCTGATGAAAGAGCTTACAAAGAACTTCCCTCACTTTAAAGTTATAAACTCCGGAAAAAGTGATTCAGGAAATCTCAGGGGTAAGGCTAACGCGATCCACACTGCACTTGAGCAATGCAAGGGGGACATCATAATTACAACTGATGCTGACTGTGAAGTCCCTTCGAATTGGATCCTGGAGACTGTAAAATATTACAGTGAAAAAACCGGAATGATCTGCGGTTTTACTAAAATAAATTCCGGCAATTCTTTGTTTTCAAAAATGCAGAACCTTGACTGGATGTATCTATTGACTCTAGCTTCATCAAGTGCGGGTTTGAAAATGATCTTAAGCTGCCTGGGAAATAATCTTTCGTTTTCGAAAGATGCTTACAAAAAGGTCGGAGGTTATCAGTCTGTAATTTTTTCTGTCACTGAGGATCTTGCATTGATGCGAAAGATAAACTCAAAATCCGGTCTCGAAGTATTGTATCCTTTGGACAAGGAATGTCTCGTCGAAACACTTCCGTGTAAAGATCTGAATGAACTGTTCAGCCAGAAACGGCGCTGGCTTAAAGGAGGTATTGGAATAAATTTTCTGGGTTACTTTGTGGCATTGGAGTTATATATTGAAAATGTTTTGCTGATATTCGGCTTGCTGTTTCTTAATTATAAGATTTATCTTATTCTGGTTTCCATAAAGGCAATATCCGAGTTAATGCTGCTCTCATTCACGCTACAGAGATTTAATTTACGTTCATTATATAAATATTATCTACCCTTCACTTTATACTTCGCATTTTATGGTCTCACTCTTCCTTTAAGTTTTTTATTTAAAACAAAAATCCGATGGAAAGGGAATGAATATTAAAATCTTATAAGAGGAAGGTGAAGTTTCGCCTGAAAAGTAAGATTTGAAAAATTTTTAGCAAACGTATATCGTCCGCTCAGATCCAGAATATAAATTGTAAATCCAAGACCTGCAGAATATGTCAGCAGGCTTTCTTCAGATACTATGCCAGGTAAAGTCACAGACGGAGTGATGGCGCGCTTAACTTTCGCGTATTTTATCTCTGTTGAAAAAATAGCTGTTGTAAAATCAGATCTTATAAATTTATTTAAAATTATATCCAGGCTCCCGCCTATTGATGTTATTTTAGTATCAAACTGAGTCAGTAAATTTACAGTTGTAAAGTCACTATTCCCTTTGTTTTTCTGTACTTCATACACAAATCCGAATACAAACGGATAAAGCCTGCTGTATGCAAGCTCGAATTTCGCCCCGTAAACAATTCCTGACTTGGAGTAATTTCCAAAATTACCTAACGGAAAGGATGCACCTACATAAGGGGCTACAAACAGACCTCCTATATTCACCTTTTGCACCTGCCCTCTGGAAATCTTGTTTGAATCTTCAGAGATCCTTTTATTTAAAATATTATCTTCTGATCTTTCAATTTTAAAATTAATAAAAGACAGCTCCTGGCTCAGGGCATATCCGCTATAAATAAAGGTTAAAAGAAAAGTCAATACTGTTAAATATTTGAAAGGCATCTTAGTATTTTTTAGTTTAACAGTAAGGATTTTTTTCGATAATAATTTAATGTATGGTTTTTTTGCCGGATTGGTATTCACTTAATATATATTCATTCATCAGGTCGAGAATTGAAATTACATTTTTCAGATTAAGACTCTCCTTTTTAAATGCGACTTTAACAGTTTCCATTCCGAGCAATGTATAAAAAGGGATAAGTGAAGGAAGCTCCTTATTAATCGTATTCAAATGTTTTGAGATCGTTTCAACATCATTCCTTTCGAAAGGCCCTGTTAATGAATTTATCAACCCTTCATCGGACACATTACTCAAAGTCTTTTCAATTAAGGGTCTGAATATTTCAAACGTTTTAATTTTATCAATTCCAATACTTCCCATTATTTCCGATGAGATATTTAGCAGTGTGATAAGAAAGTTTGAAGATATAACGCATGCAGAGTGATATAATAATTTCTTGTCCTTCGGTATCTCTACATATTTTGAATTTAAACTTTCTATAATTTCAATTGCCAGCGCTTTAGCCAGCTCTCCGCCTTCAATTCCGAAGTAGATATTTTCAAGCAGTTGGCCGTTAGTATAACTGATTTTGTTAAATGTTTGAATCGGATGCATTGATATCAATTTTTCCTTATCATATTTTTCATCAGGGAAAACATCAGTTGATTCTGCACCTGATGTCTGGATGAAATACTTCCCTGATATGTCAATCTCAAATTTGCTGATTGCTGTTACAACTTCTCTTATGTATCTGTCCTGAACGCAAATTATAACAATGTCTGAAGCTGATATAAATTTACTTTTAATATTTTCCGAATGTGATATGCTGTTTGTTTTTTTGGAAAGTTCAGTTAAAACTTCGGGATTTCTGTCAGACAAGAAATCAATTTTATATCCTGTTTCCAAAAGCCCGAATGCAAAGGCAGAACCTACTTTCCCCGCTCCGATTATATAAACTCTCTTATTCAAACTTTCAGGTTATTTTTCAAGAATAATAGTTACCGGTCCTTCATTTATTAATTTTACTTCCATCTTCGCTGAGAAAATGCCGGTCCTGATTTTATCAGTATTATAATAATCTTTCAATTCTTTTACCAGCAGCTCATATAATAAATTTGCTGCTTCAGGTTCCTCAGCGTTTCCGAAGCTTGGCCTGTTGCCGCTTTTGCCTTTGTCAGAGCAGAGAGTAAACTGCGAAATTACAAGAACTTCACCATCAATATCTTTTACACTCAGGTTCATTTTTTCATTTTCATCAGTGAATATTCTCAGATCAATTATTTTTTTTGCCATCCACTGAGCATTCTGCCTCCCATCCCCATTGCAAATACCGACCAAAATTAAAAGACCTTTATCAATTTTACTATGTAATTTACCTTCTATAGAAACGCACGCTTCCGAAACTCTCTGAACGATTGCAATCATTTTTTCGCGATCAGAATTCTGTTAATATTGTTATAGTCTTTTAAAAAAAAATATTGCGAAAAATTATTTTTCTTTAACAACATTTCAATTTTATTCTTTTGACCGTAACCAATCTCACAAAAAACCTTGCCACTAAATTTTTCATCTGAAGCAATCATCAATATCCTTTTATAGAACTCAAGGCCGTCACCAAAATCGGTAAGAGCAAGATCAGGTTCGTTATCCTTTATTTCCGGCGGAAGGTCAATGTATAATTCATTAGAAATATAAGGAGGATTTGATACGATATAATCAAAGCTTTTATTCAATTTATCAATATCAAACACATCTTTGCAATAAAATTTTAACTTCTTATTATTAACCGCATTCAGTTTCTGATTCTGTTCAGCATTTTTTATTGCATCCTTAGATCTGTCAATAGAAAATATTTCATAGCCAATATTTATTTTCTCAAGTCCTTTTGCTACTGCAATAGATATGCACCCTGTACCGGCACCGATCTCAAAAACGGAAACTTCTTTTTTACCTGAATCTTTTATATCTTCTAATATTTTTTGAACCAGCAATTCAGTTTCAGGGCGCGGGATAAGTACACTTTTGCAAACAATAAACTCCGAACCGAAGAATGATGCCTTTCCAAGAATATACTGAATCGGCTCGTGAGAAATCCTCCGGTGTATAAATTCTTTTAAAATTTTTATTTCATATTTGCTGAGCATTCTGTCGAAATTCATATACAAATTCATTCTCTCGCATTTAAGAATTTCAC
>JBDTWU010000190.1:0-7453 GCA_040006535.1 bacterium
ATCCGTTCCATTGATTCAAAGGATATCCCCTCGTTAAAAGAAATTCTCGGAAAAGAAAATATTGAAAAGGTTAATGTGAAAGACGTTTTATATTTGTTGTATGAAAATAACAGCAGCACATTACTAATAGATGCACGCTCCGAGAAAGAATTTGAAGATTCATCAATTCCTTATTCCGTTAATTTCCCTGTATTAAATAATTCCGAACGGCATAACACCGGTTTAATTTATAAAAAATATTCAAGATCATCAGCACTTTATCTTGCAATGGAATATGCAAATCCGAAAATGGATTCACTAAACAGATTTCTTTCATCCCACAACGCATCGGATAAAATTATAATTATTTACTGCTGGAGAGGCGGAGGCCGCAGCGGATATCTTTCTAAAATGATAAGTGAACTTGGATATAAACCTATGATTCTTACCGGAGGTCAGAAATCCTTCAGAAAATATGTAAATGATTTTTTCGCACAGGAACCATTCCCGTTTGAATTGATAGAAATCTCAGGACTTACCGGAAGCGGAAAGACAGAGCTGCTAAAAGCAGTTTCGGTAAGTTTGCCTGTTATTGATCTTGAGGATGCCGCAAAACATTACTCAAGCCTCCTTGGACACATTCCTTATGAAATAAAAAATATTCCGGCTGTAACAAATCAATCCGCTTTTGAAAATAATATATTTTCTCAGATCTTTTTTAATAAGTTTAATAAGAAAGCTTTACCTGATAATTGTAATTCAGGCACTTCCGGTCCTTTAACATTCCTGATAGAAAGTGAAAGCAAAAAGGTCGGCAGCTTTCAAATTCCGGAAAATTTATATAATAAAATGAAGTCAGCCACGGGTATCCGCATCATTACAACTTTGGAAAACCGGGTAAAAAGAATCGTGAACGATTATTTTGGAACTGATCTTAAAGGAATTGAACCGATGAAAAGAATAATAATTGAGAAAGTAAATTTCTTCAGACAGCAGCTTAGCAAAAACATTTATGATAAAGCTATTTTACTGTTAGATCAAAAACGAGTTGAAGAGTTTACAGAAATTATGATAGTTGAGTATTACGATAAAAAATATACAGACAAAGGGAAAAAGCCTTGTGCGGAAATATTCTATAATGATCTTGACACAGCACAAAAAGAACTATTAAGCTTAGTTAAAAAATTAGTATAGCTAGTCAGGCAATCTTTAATGTGCGCACTGAAACACAGGTTCAATATTATCTGAAAATGCCCGTTTCAGAATATCATTTTGTGTTTCAATATGAACACTTAGTGAACCTGCTGCCGGACTTGCACTTTCTTCCTTGCTTACACAATATAATGTATAATTCTTTGAGAAATCTTTATAAAGAAGTAATGATAAGAAATTCCATGCCCCCATATTTACTGGTTCTTCCTGAACCCATACAATTTCTTTGGCATTATTGTATAAATTTATTATCTCTTTCATTTTACTGCCGGGGTAAGGATAATACTGCTCTAATCTTACTATGGCAATATCTGAAATTTTATTTTCCTTCCTGTATTTGGCAAGGTCGTAATAAACTTTTCCGCTGGTAATAATTATTCTTTTCACTGATGATCTGTCTTCAATTGTATCATCAATTATTTCATCAAACATTCCTTTGGTAAACTCTTCTTTCTTCGATTTTGCTTCGGGCAGTCTAAGCAGACTTTTAGGTGTCATCACTATCAAAGGTCGTTTTCTTTTCTGTTTGGATTGCCTTCTGAGCAGATGAAAGTACTGTTCGGAATTTGTCGGATTGCATACTATCATGTTATCATCTGCACACAGAGTTAAAAATCTTTCAAGCCTTGCACTGGAATGTTCAGGTCCCTGGCCTTCCTGGCCGTGAGGAAGAAGAAGCACAAGATTATTAGGCAGTCCCCACTTTGTATATGAACAGGAAATAAAATTATCAATTATAACCTGAGCAGCATTTACAAAATCTCCGAATTGAGCTTCCCACATAACAAGCGTTATTGGATCAGCAGTTGAATATCCGTATTCAAATCCCAGAACCGCAGATTCTGAAAGCAGGCTGTCAAGCGGCTCTATAACTGCTTTATCCGGAGCTACATTATTTAAAGGAATTATTTCATCACCTGTTTCAGCATCCGTCAGGACAAGGTGTCTTTGTGAAAACGTTCCACGCGAGCTATCCTGGCCGCTGAGGCGCACCGGAATTCCTTCAAGCAATAAACTTCCGAAAGCAAGAGCTTCTCCGAATGCCCAGTCAACTTCAATATCTTTATCCAGAAATTCTTTTCTAGATTCAATAAATTTTCTAAGCTTCGGATGAAGATTAAAAGTCTCAGGTAATTCAGTTATAGCCTTAACAATTTTATTCAGATCTTCACTTGAAACATTAGTGTCCACCCTTGATTCGGCAGCTTCCATTTGTTCTTTAGTCACCGCAAGCGGAATATCCGATTTGAATTTATGCACCTTCTCATGACTCTCATTCATCTTATCATATATTTTTTTCTCCATCTCTTCTACTTCTTCAGGAGTAATAATTTTTTCTTCCAGCAGCCTCTTCTTATAGATCTCTTTTACAGAAGGATGGCTCCGGATCGTTTTATACATCAGCGGTTGTGTAAATGCAGGTTCATCTGCTTCGTTATGCCCCAGTCTCCTGTACCCGAAAACATCTATCATAACATCGCGGTGAAATTTCATCCGGTAATCATAAGCAAGCCGAGTAACAAGCAGTGTCGCTTCAGGATCATCACCATTCACATGAAATATCGGTGCCTGTATCATCTTCGCAACGTCTGATGCATATAATGAAGATCGTGCATCGATTGGTGCAGTTGTAAAACCAATTTGATTATTAATAATTATATGTATTGTACCTCCCGTGCCATAACCGTGAAGCTGCGAAAGATTCAATGTCTCGGCAACTATGCCTTCCCCCGCTACAGCTGCATCTCCGTGGATCAAAACCGGTATGGTCAGATCTCTTTTTTCATCTTTGCCTCTCATCTGCTTTGCTCTTACTATTCCCTCCACTACAGGATTTACAAATTCAAGATGTGAAGGATTAGATGCGACAGATACTTTGATATCGTTTCCGTCAAGCGTATGATAAGCTCCCGAAGCCCCAAGATGATATTTTACATCACCTGACCCCTGTGAAGATGCAGGATCAATGTGCCCTTCGAATTCAGAAAATATTGCAGACATAGACTTTCCAATAATGTTTGCAAGAACATTAAGCCTTCCCCGATGGGCCATGGCTAATACAAGCTCCTCGACTCCATTGTCAGATGCGCACTGAAGTAAATAATCTAAGGTCGGAATTATTGTTTCCGATCCTTCCAGAGAGAATCTTTTATGACCGATGTACTTCTTATCAATAAACTTTTCGAAATTTTCTGCCTCTGATAATTTAAACAGAATATGTTTCTTTTCTTTTGCTGAAAAGCCGGCTGTATTTCTTGACAGCTCCATTTTTTCCTGAAGCCATTCCTTCTGATCCGGATCCTGAATATGTTTATATTCAACTCCGATTTTATCGCAATATGTCTGATATAAAATTTCTAAAATTTTTCTCAGGGTTGCAGTCCGGAGACCTGCAAGACCGTCAGTTATAAATTCCCTGTCATAGTCCCACACTGTAAATCCGTAGTGTGATGGATCAAGCTCGGGATGATATTGTACTTTCAGATAAAGCGGATCAAGATGTGCAAGCAAATGTCCCCGCACACGAAACATATTTATCAGCTGTATTGCCTTTGCCTGCCTCTCGATCTCTTCAACGTCATTTATTTTTTCTGCATCTTCCTTCAACTTTTCAGCAAACCATTTTACAGGAGACATGGGAATTCCCAGGTCATTAAAAATCTCTTCGTAAAAATTTTCCTGACCATGAAGAAGATCATTTATCTTTTTTAGAAACAATCCTGACTCAGCACCCTGAATGATTCTGTGATCATATGTGCTTGTAATATTCATAATTTTACTTAACCCTATCTTTGTAATTACATCACTTGTCACTGCCTGGTATTCAGCAGGATAATCAATTGCACCGGTTGCAATAATGTCTCCCTGTCCCAGCATAAGGCGGGGTGTCGATGCAACAGTTCCTATAGTTCCGGGATTAGTAAGTGTAATTGATGTACCCTGGAAATCGGAAATTTCTATTTTATTATTCCGCGCACGGTTTATTATATCATTGTATGAATCAAAATATTGTCTGAATGTAAGTTGATTTGCTTTTTTAATATTCGGAACAATTAGTGAATGGCTGCCGTCTTTTTTTTCAAGATCAATTGCAAGTCCGAGATTCACATCATGTTTTTTAATTAAATTAGGCTCGCCCTTAATAATTGTAAACGCACTGTTCATCACCGGGACATAACTAATTCCCTTTACGATCGCCCATCCTATGACATGCGTGTATGAGATCTTTCCTGCGTTTTTCTTTTTTAAATAATCGTTTATAATCCGCCGGTTTTCTTCCAGCACTTTTACAGGGATCGTTCTGAAAGTTGTAGCCGTCGGGATAGTGAGACTGGTGTTCATGTTCTCGATTATCTTTGCTCCGACTCCTCTGATTACCTGTGCTTCTTCGCCTTCCGCCGGAATCGGCATTGAGATCTGCGGCTGCGAATGTATCTGTGTTTGTTTATGACCGTTTGTATTTGCAGTATTAGTTGGAATATTTTGTTTGGTTGGTGAACTGTTTCCGTTAGCCAGATTAAGTTCTTTGAAGAGTGTCTTCCACGTATCGCTTACGGATTCAGGATCTTTTTTATAATCGCTTAGCAATTCGAGAACATACCATGTATTCACACCAAACTCAGAGATCTTCTCCTGCTGCTCTAATGTTAAATCTTCTAATTTCATTTCAGTTTGTTTGATGTAATTTAATTAAAATAAAAAAGAAGTTCAGTAGAATATTTAACATATATGAACACTAATCAACCCTCGGCAGAGTCTCCGGTGATTTATCCGGGACTCTGCCGTAATAAATTATTATCCGGCAGAGTCCCAATAAATGGAGACTCCGCCGGGGGTTAATGAAAGAAATTGTGAGTAAAAATCAAAACAGACGCGTGCCATACTTTCAAATTTGCAACACGTAAAATGTGGTGATTATTAGGAAAAAATTTCTTTGGATATCAGAATGCTCTTTTATAGTTTGTATCAACTTTCCTGACAGAGAAAGCTAATTCAAAAAAACTAAAGATAAATAACTCTTCTTCACTTACCCGATACCTTAATTTCTCTGTCAGAGATCAGGGGCGGTGAAGTAAGAGTTTATAATAAAAATTAACTTTATTATTTATAAATCAAACCAAACTCAAAATGAAAAAAATCTTGATTGTTTTGCTTCTCCTGACAGCTTATAAAGCTCAAAGCCAGGTTGAAAAGATCGGAGAAAATCTTTTCATGTATTCCGATAAAGATTCTGAGAAAGAAAAAAACTGCGGTAATGACAATGCATTTGATCCGGCTATTTACAAGAATTTCACCGGACCTACAGATGCATCAGCTGTATCCTATATCTGGCCTCTGGATGACGCTTTAAACAGCGGCAATATGGTCGTAAATTATATAGATCATTATACCAACTCCAGTTTGAAAGATTATAACGACGGAACATGGACATATGACGGTCATCGCGGCACGGATATATGCCTGTATGATTTCAGAGCGATGGACAGATTCACTCGTGTTGTTGCAGCAGCAAACGGGACTGTTGTTAACCTGGAGTTCAACAATTTCGACAGAAATACCGAGTGGGGTCCGGGGTTAAATGCTAACTTTGTAGTGCTGCGAAATGACGACGGCACGTATGCAAAGTATTTTCACTTTATGAAAAAATCCATTACTGTAAAACTCGGGGAATATGTTTTACAAGGTCAGACCATTGGATATGTCGGCAGCTCCGGCTATTCAACCGATGCACATCTTCATTTTGAACCCGGAAATTATTCCAACGGTGTATGGGTTAACAGGGATCCATGGCAGGGAACATACAATCATGCTGCTTCATTGTGGCAGAGCCAGTATTCGTATGCGGGTGACTATGATTTCAGATTGCATGACGCTGGTGTTTATACACAAAGTCTTGTAGGTGGCAATTTTGATAGTACATTAAGTTATGTAAAGGAAAAGATCATTCAACCGAATACAATCAGCGGATATGAAAGCAAGATCGGATTCTGGATGCAGTATCAGGGCAACTATACAGGCAACCAGGTAAAGTTCGAGTTGAGAAGATCGGACGGTGCTCTGATGAATGATACATATTTTTATGTTGGGTCAAATTCACAGCACAACTGGGTCTACTGGACACCCGATTTTAATTATGGCATTAACTATACAGGTGACTGGTATGTAAGAGTGTTATATAACAATGTTGAAAAGAAAAGAATCTTTTTTAATGTTCAGCTGCTAACGAGTAACCGTCCGAGGATGTATCCTGTCGCGGGTAAATGTTTCCGCAAATCAATCTTTGTTCAGAAAGACACTTTGAGAGTCCGCCCTGTAAGAAGCAATATGCAGTATGATTTATTAAACGCACCTGCGGGAGTTTCAATTGTTCAGGATTCAATTGTTCAGATAGGTGCTGTAACTCAAACCTTCAGGGAAAGAAAATTTCATGTGATAGCAAGCATCGGCGGAAGCGCAACATTAAGGGATACAATGGATTACGATATAATTGATACAACAAAAAATCCTTTGTACGGAAATGGTCTGGAATCGCTTGAGCTGCATGCGAAGATAGAAGGATTCTGGAACGGAACAGATCTTGTTGAAGATACGGTGACAGTTCTTGTAAGAGCTCCTTTATCTCCCTATAATATTGCTGACTCATCAAAGGTTCTGCTTGATCATAACGGATATGCCCTTGTAAACTTCAATGTAACTACGGGAGTAAATTACTATCTCGTAGTTAAGCACCGTAACTCGATTGAAACATGGAGCAAGGTGACAATGCAGTTCAATACTAATAATCCAATAGCATACGACTTCACTACTTCAGCCACCAAAGCATACGGGGATAATTTAAAATTGAAGAGCGGTGAATATTGTATCTACGGAGGAGATGTAAATCAGAACGGAGCTGTAAACCTGACTGACCTTGTGGAAGTTTATAATGATGCTACTTTATTTGTCACCGGATATAACTCTACCGACGTTACAGGAAACAACATCACTAATCTGTATGACATTTTACTTACTTATAATAATTCAACAGCGTTTGTAGTGAAGATGAGACCGTGATGGATACTATTCAGGTTATGTCATAAATATTAACACAGAGAAACGGAGACACAGAGGAAAGAGCTCTAAAATTTCTTTCTCTGTGTTTTCGTGTCTAATGTGATTTCTCATCAAAAAGGTTGATCAAAATATAATGACAATCCTAATTTGGCGGATAGATCAGTGAACCTGAATTTCGAAGTTTCATTTTTGTGTAACCCATTGATAT
>JBDTWU010000191.1:0-3337 GCA_040006535.1 bacterium
GATATAAAATTCATATTTTAAAATCTTATTTTGAAATTTACATTTCGTTATTTTTATTCAAAGCTGTAAAAATAATCATGAAGAAAGAAATTAATAATATTCGGGAAATGCATGGCATGGTTCAGGAAATGAATTATGTAAACGAACTAACTCAAAGGATTTCAGAAAAGAAACCTCTGCAGATATTATTAAAAGAAATTTTGGAGAGCTGTGAGACTCTGATGAACGCTGAAGCAAGCTCGCTTCTGATTTATGATCCGAAAGAAAATAATCTGTATTTTCAGATTGCCACCGGTGATAAAAGTGAGGCTGTAAAAAAAATCACCTGCCGGATAGGGGAAGGTATTGCCGGATGGGTCGCGCTTCATCGTGAGCCGCTTCTTGTAGAGGATTGTTATGAAGACCCGAGATTCAATAAAGAGGTGGATAAGCTGTCCAGTTTTAAAACCCGATCGATGCTATGCGTTCCGATGATACACAAAGAAAAACTTATCGGTGTCATACAGGTAATCAATAAGAGAGAAGGTAATATTTTTACGGAGAGGGATCTGAATATCTTCAGAATACTTGCTTCGCAGTGTGCCATATCAATTGAAAATGCGCGGCTTATCGAGATTCAGATTCAGCAGGAGGTTTTAAACAGAGAGCTTAAAACCGCCGGGGACATACAGGAGAATCTGCTTCCTGCCAAACTTCCTGAATTCAGCGATCTCGATGTTTCCATGATTCTGATTCCGGCAAAGCATATCGGTGGTGATTATTTCAATATTTACACGGTGATTCCGGATCAGACTTTATTTTTTATTTGTGATGTTTCCGGGAAAAGCATCTCTGCTGCATTAATTGTCTCGACAATATTTTCATCCATAATAACATACTTCAAACTTAACAATAATTTCAATCTGCTTGAATTTGTAAAGTGCCTGAACAAAGTTCTTATAGACTCGACCACTGATGAAAAATTTGCCACATGCTGGTTCGGTTTGTACGATCATAAAGTAAAAAATTTAAGAAGCATAAATGCCGGGCATAATACTATTTACGTGTTAAAACAAAACGGAGAATTGATTGAGCTGAATAAAGGAGGAATGATGCTCGGGGTTTTTGATATAGATTTTGAGTTTGAAGATTTAGTTCTTCAGAAGAATGATGTGTTATTATTATATACTGATGGTGTACCTGAAGCAATGAATAAGAGTAAAGAATTTTATAGTGACGAAAGGCTTATAAAATTATTAAAAGAAAACTCAAAATTAAATTCAGCAGGAATTCTGGAAAAACTGATTAATGATGTTCAGAGTTTTGCAAAGGGAGCGGAGAAAAGTGATGACATAACCTGCGGCGTGATCAAGGTGTTATAAAGATAAAATCTATTACAACGGCTCCCGGTGAAAGAATTAAAATAAGGCACCACCCTTCTTTAAATAAAACTCAAACGAACAGTATCCGTGCTTCTTTATAAATCCCCATTCAGTTATGAGAATTTATGTATTTTTCTTTATAAAAATTTGCCCCTATTACAGTAAATTCTTTTGTAATATTGGAAAGAAATTTTAAATTTTCTGACTGTGATAATTGATATTTTAAAATTTCCGATTTGATGCGGGGTGACTTTATATTGAATCCGTAATCATATTTTTTTATTATTGCATCAATCTTATTCATGTTTTCCCTAAATACAAGCTTGTGCTTCTGATATTGCTTTTCAGTATACAGCATAAAGTCGTTTATGATTGTAATATGCGCATCATAGTCAGTCTCATGAGTATTGTGCAGCTTTTCATTTACTTTATATTGCATGTCGTTGATTTCATCCTTAAACTCCTCTTTAGTTTCAGTGATTCTGGTAATTGCAAGGTTTGCATCCTGAAAGTCTTCCTGAATATCTCTGAAGTCGTCAGAAATTTTTCCGCCGATGGATGGAGAGGTATTACCGGGAGGAATATTTTCTGAAGGTCCTTTACCGGAAGGCGGGGCTGCATTGATCTTGATTTTTTTAAGATTCAGATTAGTTGTAATTTCGGATATAATTTTTTGAATTTTTGTATCCTGTTCCTCAATAGCACTAATAAGCACGTATTTATTGTTTAAAGAATCCGTAATAACCAGAGTCCATGCAGCATCACAATTAACAGGGGGCGCTATTAAACTGTCAAGAAAAGGTACAAAATCCTGACTGATAATAAAATCATTTTTTGGCTGTGAAAAAACATTTTGTGTGAGGAGAGAAAGGAAAAGTATTAAGACCAGCTTCGGTTGTATTTTCATATTGCAATTAATTTTGAAAAAATATCAGATAAAATTAACGAAAAAATAATTTTGATTATGTGAAGAAATTTATGATTTTAAAGGATGTAACGATATGAGGCATATTAAAATTCGTAGTATAATACAATAATATACCCTGTTGTATTGCTCTTGCCGACTGCGGTTAAAAAGATATTCAAATTATAAAAGATCCGCTAAAAATTTTTAGCGGATCTTTTATTTAAATCGGAGAATTTTAGCTTCGCCTGTGATATTTCCGCATTGCCGAGTGTTTTATATCACATTTATTCTTTAGCCGGAAATATAATTTTTTATAGTTAACCTTATTTCTTCTATTATATTTTTTGGATTTGCTGCTATAGCCGGCAGAGTATAAATGATGTTTTCTCGGCAGCTTTTTCTTATATGAAACCTTGCGGACTTTATTTTTCAGAAGGTCTACTTCTGTTTTAAGCCGGTCATACTTGGATTTTACAATTTCAAGATCCTGTGAAATATCTTTGTTCTCTATATTTGACTCTGCTATTAAGCTTCGGTCCTGAATGTTTGTTCTATATGAGTCATAAAACAAATATCCGAGAACTCCGCTAATGCAAAGAAGTAAAGCGAAAATTGCTACCTGCAGCTTTGACAGACTGTTAAATAATTTCATTTTAACCTCTATAATTAAATTTAAAAATGTTTTTTTCTATTACGGTTTGGAACAGGGAAAGTTATTTAAATAAATTAAGGCTTTAGTTTTTTAATAACAATATTTTTATTCGTAGATCTTATTGCAAGAGATGTTATATAATCCGGATCGATATCAATATCATACAGCTTCCATTCACTTATCTTATTTTCTTCTCCTTTTATCCACAAAACTTCCGGTTTTATTCCGCGTCCGAATGAAACTGAAAAATCTGCCAAAGGATATGAAAGACCATCCCCACTTGCTTTTATGAAAGCTTCTTTCCTTGTCCAGCAATTCAAAAAAAATATTTCAGTTTCATGCATCTCAGACTGAGCAAGCTCATTATTTTCTTTAGTTGAAAAATATCTTTGTGCAATTTCAAAAGCATCGGGAACA
>JBDTWU010000192.1:0-2332 GCA_040006535.1 bacterium
TCAATATTTAGTCAGGGCTTCTGAATTGCAGGCATTAAATTTAAAAGCAGGAAAACTGAATCTCATACAGTGGACTAAGGTGGTAAACAAAATAAAAAATCCCAGAGAAGAAATTACAATCGGAATATGCGGAAAATATAATATAATTCCGGATGCCTACAAAAGTATTCTCGAATCATTTGTTCATGCTGGCGCTTTCAATGAAGTTAAAGTAAATCTTAAATGGATCAATGCTGAAGAGATTGAAAAAGATAAAAATAATATCAGGGAAATTATGATCGGCATCAGAGGATTAATTGTGTGCCCGGGGTTTGGAGACCGGGGCATTGAGGGTAAAATAACTGCTATTAAATATGTCAGGGAAAATAAGATTCCATTTCTCGGCATTTGTCTTGGACTACAGTGTGCAGTAATAGAATTTTCAAGAAATATCTGTAAACTGAAAAACGCTAATTCCACCGAATTCAAAGTAACAAAATATAATGTAGTGGATATTATGGAGTATCAGAAGTCTGTGAAGGTGAAAGGCGGTTCGATGAGACTCGGAGCATACCCGTGCATTATAGAAAAAACTACGCTTGCTCACAAATGCTATAAAAAAGAATTTACAAATGAAAGGCACAGGCACAGATATGAAGTGAATAATAATTACAGAAATATATTAACTTCTAACGGAATGAAGCTCTCCGGTTTATCGCCGGACAGCACGCTTATAGAAATTATTGAATTGCCGGAAAACGTACACCCGTTTTTTATTGCGAGCCAGTTTCATCCCGAACTGAAATCAAGACTTGTCGATCCTCATCCGCTTTTCAGAGAGTTCGTTAAAGCATGTAAAAATTTTAACAGCGAGAACAAATTATAGCATATAAATTATATCCGGTAAATTATCAGTCTTCATTTTCCGCGTTCCACTTATTAATAAACTCTGCAAATCCATCTTCTGAATTAAATCCGTAGTCATGTCCGTCGAGCGATCTCCCCCGGGCTTCGAAAGACCACAATAAAACTCCGGCAACGCCTTCATCAAAATAATTTTTTATTTCCATTTCCAACACACTTTTTCTTAACCCTCCCAGAGCTTTTTTAAAACCAACCTCCCCTACGTATAACGGCTTGTTTAATTTCTCAGCGATCTGAACATTTCTCCTATTGAAACTTCTCCATATACTTCTTAATGTCGCGGGGAAATCCAGTGTATCATTGAGTTTCCTTAATGTAAGCTTATCAATTTCGAAAGGGATGAAATTAATAATCTTATTCACCACAGAATAAAATTCAGAGCTTTTTTGTTTACCTTTCAGCCTGTACAAAATATCGAGCCGCTCGAAGAGTGTGGAATTGAAACTGTAATCATGGATAGAAACACAGTCCAGAGTCTCAATGGAGTATAATTTTTCGAAGTTTTCAATTTTAAATCTCGAAAAAAAATTTCCGAACTTATCCCCGACCCCTCCGATAGTTCCTATCGATATTAAATGATTGGGATCTGCAGATTTAATTTTTTCAGAAGCACCTTTTGTAAAATTATATAAGTCTTCAAAAGAATCTGTAACGGGCTCATTAATTAATTCCCATAATAAAATTTCATTACGGTCTTTTAAACTGCTTACAAGGTCAGCAGCATATTTAAGGTAATTATTTTTATAACCAGTTTGATACCATTCATTTTCAATCTTATAATTTTGAAGATACCCGGTCGGATCTGACAGTACAGGAATGATCTTGAGCTTCAGTTCATTTGCAAAATCACATATTTCCGTCAGTTTATTTTTTTTAGCAGGCTCGAAAGCCCAGAACCTTACAACGCGGAAACCCTCACCGGCAGCATCTCTGAGCATCGCTTCGGTAATTGAAGATGCGACACTTGCAAGCTCATACATGTTTGCACCTATGAAACTAAAAGTTTTTTTACATAAATAAAATTTTCCGTCTTTAACAGTTACAAAATTATTTTCCATCAGAATTATTGAATTAAAATATTTAATCTTATCTTTTAAATCTATTTAAATAAAAACTCAGAAAAACATAAATTTTATCAAGCAGAGATTCTGAATCTGAAAAAAAAACAACTCACCAACAGACTAATTCCGACATATCCTTTCAGGTGTAAATTTAATAAGTTGGGTATCTGAAACTATAATTTAACATCTAATCCATTGGAGTTTACCGGGCTCAGCAGTGAGGAAGTCAGCGAGAGAATTGCAAAAGGACTTCAAAATAAATCATCTAAACCAAAAACCAAAACTACCGGAGAAATATTCATTGAAAATATTTTTTCAGTATTTAATTTAGTTATTCTCTCAATAATTATCTTCCTTCTTTATTTTTA
>JBDTWU010000193.1:0-2799 GCA_040006535.1 bacterium
TTGAACATTGAACATTGAACATTGAACATTGAACATTGAACATTGAACATTGAATTACTTATCCGCTTCGCCCATTACCGGGTCTACACTTCCAATTATTACCACAGTGTCAGATATCATACAGTTTTTCATCATGGGACCGAGCGCCTGAAGATTGCAGAAGCTGGGTGCACGGATCTTTAACCTCCACGGATGACCGCTTCCGTCACTTATGATATAAAATCCTAATTCGCCTTTTGAAGATTCGATCGTACTGTACGATTCACCTTTCGGAGGGTTGACTCCGAAATTAATGATCATGAAATCATGAATAAGCTCTTCCATCTTGGTATAAACCTTCTCCTTGGCAGGTAAAACTTTTTTGGATTGAAGTGCATTGTGATGACCTGCCGGAATTTTTTCAAGGCACTGCTTAAGTATTTTTACTGACTCAACCAGCTCCTCAATTCTGACATAATATCTTGCAAGACAATCGCTTTCGGTATAAGTAGGGATATTAAAATCAAGCTTGTCATAAATTAAGTAAGGATCATCTTTTCTAAGGTCGCGTGCTACTCCCGCAGCTCGAAGCAAAGGACCGGTCAGTCCTAAATCAATACAATCCTCTTTCGATAAATATCCGATACCTTCACAGCGTACAATAAATATTTTATTTCTTTCAATAAGGTCGCGCATCTCCTGAAGGTTAGCAGAGAATTCATTTACAAAATTCTTTGTAGCTGCTAATGCTTCATCAGAGATATCCTGAGCAACCCCGCCAATTCTTGTATAAGAAGTTGTAAATCTTGCTCCGCAGATAACATCATAAAGATCAAGAATTTTTTCACGCTCCCGGATCGCCCAGAGAAAAGGTGTAACTGCACCGATATCCATTACAAGTGCACCCATTGCAAGCAGGTGGGACTGAATCCTTGCAAGCTCTGCAATAATTACTCTTATATATTTTCCCCTTTCAGGAATTTCGAGATGAATTAATTTTTCAATAGCCTGCGTATAAGCAACATTATTTGCCATCGGAGACAAGTAATCAAGCCTGTCCGTATGAGGAATGAATTCATGATAAGTGCATGCTTCCGCAAGCTTTTCATATCCGCGGTGCAGGTATCCTAATTCTGGGATGCACTTCATAACAGTCTCTCCGTCAAGGCTGACAACCAGTCTCAGAACTCCGTGAGTTGCCGGATGCTGCGGTCCCATATTGAGAATCATTTCATTATCAAGAGCATCATTAAATTCCACACTCAGATCTTCCGTTTCGAGAGCTCCGATAATTTTTTCTTTGGGGATGACCACATCTTTTTTCTGTAATTCCTCATAAATTGTATGCGACATATTCGGTTATCAGTTAAATAGTTATCAGTTAATTAGCAAATTTTAATTGATGTTACAATTACACATTCAACACCTTCATTCACTTATTCGGAAGCGGTATAGAATCAGGAATTCCCATTAAAGGAAAATCTTTTCTCAATGGAAAATATTCAAAATTTTCCGGCATATACATTCTCCTCAGGTCAGGATGATTTAAAAAATTAATTCCCATAAGATCAAAAGCTTCTCTCTCATACCAGTTCGCCGCCTTCCAGATGAAAGTAAGAGTTTCCATTTCGGGTTGCCTGCTCTCCAGTATTATTTTTATAAAAATGCGTTCGTTGTTATCGATTGAGAGCAGATTATATATCATTTCAAATCTGTTCTTTTTTTCGAACCGGTCAACACTGATCGCGTCAAGACATGAATTAAATCTAAGTGAATCATCTTCCTTTAATAATTTGCACACGCCGAGAATTTCTTCTTTTAAAATAATCAGGGAGGGAGTACCGTTCACATCAGTATATTGTATATTAAAATTCTGAAGCTTGGTTTTAAGGAGGCTTAATCTTTCTTCTGTCATATTTTGGTTTGAACAAACTTACTCAATATAATTTATATTTTAAATAACAAAAAACCCGCTTGAAATTGCCAGGCGGGTTTTAATAAATGTTTAGCTAAGTGGAATCCCTTATTTAATTAATTGCATCTTCTTTGTTTCTGTAAAGAATTCAGTTTCAAGTTTGTAGTAATAAGTACCGCTGGATAAGGTGCTTCCGTTAAATTCTGCCTGATAAAAACCGGCTGGTTTATAACCATCAAAAATATTCATAACTATCTGACCCAGTGAGTTGAAAATTGTAATTTTCACATTTGTACTCTTTGCAAGATCAAAATTGATTTTAGTCGTTGGATTAAATGGATTAGGATAATTTTGTTTTAAAGCAAACTCAGTCGGAATATTGGATCCGATCGGAGTAATACCTACCGAAGAGCGGTTACCGACCAATATATCATCGATATTGCACCATAGTCCGTCTTGAGAAGTATCCATATAATATCGGAAAGCAAGATAAACTTTTTGTCCGTTAAAAGCGCTCAAATTGAATTTATGTTGTGTCCACACGTTATTTGAGTCCAGACTTCGGATCGTTGATAATTTTTGTATAGACAATGACGGATCCTGATCGGAGCAAACGTGAACCTGCATTGTATCAATATAATTTGTTAGCCCCAGTCCTTCGGGTGTACCTAACAGCATCCAGAATATTAAACTGTCACCTGTACGAACGGTCATACTATCTGTAAAGAGCCAGTCATCTGCAATATCACCGCCGGCTCTCCAAGGAATACTAACGCCTCTGCGACCGGTATGAGCTCTTGAACGAACTATTGCATTTACTCCCGGAAAGTTTGATCCTGAGTCTCGGGCGGACCAGACTGCCAGAGGGTAATTAGGATTAGTACCGTCAGCATCTAGCTTGAACC
>JBDTWU010000194.1:0-12285 GCA_040006535.1 bacterium
AAATCACCTCATGTATTGAGACATACATTTGCAACACATCTGCTTGATAACGGAGCAGATATAAGAGCTGTCAAAGATTTGCTCGGCCATGAAAGTCTTTCAACCACACAGATATATACACATCTTACTCCCGAAAAACTCAAAAAGGCATATAAACAAGCACATCCCAGGGCATAATGCTTTTCCAATTTCACCTTTATAAGTTTTAAAATAGAAACTTAATTATTAAATTATTTTTTAGCATGATTTTAAAAAGGCAAATTTATTTCAGATCAAAAATTATCTTATGAACTGGGAGACATTAATGTGTTTTGGCGACAGCATTACGATCGGTGCCAGAAGCTATTGCGGCTATCCCGAATATGCCTGTGATTATCTGGAAAGTGAACTGGGCAATAAATGGAACGTGATCAATCAAGCGAAAAGCGGTTACACCGCAATGGATCTTCACAGAGATATTTCAAACAATTTTTCGAATCTTTCAGCATTTACTCCAAGCATTGTAACTGTATTGATAGGAACAAATGACATAAAGAATAATACTTCAGAGCAAGATTTTAAGATTGCTTACAACCAGGTTATCATTAAAGCAAAGCTGATTGCGATGAAGCAAAATGTGCTGATGATAAAGATCCCGCATTTGCCGGTAAAAGTTATGTATCCGTATAATTTTAAAATGAATGAAAAGATAACTGAGTTTAATGATTTGCTTTCCGCATTAGCAATAGATCATAATGTCAGGATTACAGACTTTAGTATTTCAGAGGAAGATTTATTTGACGGAGTGCATCTGAACAATACTGGGAGCAGGAATTTCGGAAGGCAGCTGGCTCAATACATTTTACTTGATAAAGGAATAGATAAAGTGTTAGAAGCCGGAAACGACAATAAAAATTTATGAAGATAGTTTTTCTTACTTCAAGATTTCCATATCCATTAGAGAAAGGTGATAAGCTCAGGGTTTACAACCAGGTAAAGCATTTAAGTGACAAGAATGAGATTACGCTGATCAGTTTAAATATTGGAAAAGTGAAAGAGGAATATATTATCCCGCTAAGAACATTCTGCAAAGATATTCATATTTTTAATTTATCAAAAATAGATTTGGGTATAAATCTTTCCAGGACACTTATCAGCGGTCTGCCATTCCAGGTCGGAATTTTTTTTAAGAAAAATTTAAAGAAAAAAATTCAGACTATAATAAAATCTATTAAGCCCGATGCGGTTTATTGTCATTTAATCCGCATGTCCGAATATGTGAAGGATTCTAACGGATGTCCGAAAACACTCGACTATATGGATGCCTTTTCCAAAGGGATAGAGCGGAGAGCCGAAAGCTCCTCTTTTTTTGTAATGAGAGAATTCCTGAATATTGAGCACAGAAGATTGGTGGATTACGAAAGATCAATATTCGATATGTTTGAAAACAAGGTGATAATTTCCGGGCAGGACAGGGATCTTATACCTCACAGTGAAAATAATAAAATAACCATTTTGCCGAATGGGGTGGACCGTGAAATATTTCATCCGCTGGTAAGAGAAAAAAAATATGATCTGCTTTTCACGGGAAACATGGGCTATCCACCAAATATAGAATCTGCGATTTATTCAGCCAGAAAAATATTGCCTTTAATTCAAAAGAAAAATCCGGGGATTAATTTACTGATAGCAGGAGTAAATCCGCCGCGCGATGTGTTAAATCTAAGATCAAATACTATAATCGTTATTCCTGAATTCTCACATATCAGAGAAGCATTTGCTCAATCCAGAATTCTTCTTGCTCCTATGTTAATAAGCATAGGTCTTCAAAATAAAATACTGCAGGCAATGGCCATGAAAATACCCTGCGTATGTTCTTCCCTGGCGAACAATGCGATCAAGGCTCCGAATAATTTATGCATTCTTGAAGCAAATACTCCTGAGGAATATTCTGAAAAAATCCAATTGCTTCTCAATGATAAAGATCTATATAATAAGCTGGCAGAAAATGCATACAAATTTGTACTTGAAAATTATAACTGGAAAATTATTAACAGGAAGCTTGAGGAAACATTGCTGCAATAAATATCTTTTCAAATTTTATCCCGCTTGTTGAAACATTTTATAATCAGAAATCTGCATTCCATTTTAGGCTTTAAGAACTACTTATTTCTTTTTACGATATTTAAAATTACCGGCCTGAATCTGGATAAGAGAAAGAAGGAGTATATGTTTTTTACAAAATTATTTTCGGATAATGCCAATATAATTGTCATTGGTGCAAATACAGGAATTACAACTATTCCCATAGCAAAAAATGTGAGCAAAGGGAAGGTATTTGCGATTGAACCAGTACCTGACAACTATTCCGTGCTGAAAAAAATAATTAAATTTTATAAGCTCAGCAACACTGAAGCCTTAAGCTGTGCCCTGGGCAGTGAAAATAAAATGATTGAAATGGTTATGCCCATAGTTGAAAAAACAAAGTCTCATGGTTTATGCCACATTGATCATGATAACATTGAAGGATATGCGAAGGGAATTAAATTCAATGTCGAAATGAAAAAGCTTGACGACCTTTTTTCATCATATAAAGAGAGTATCGACGGGATAAAAATAGTTGCTGAGAATTATGAAAAATTTATTTTCGAAGGAGGTGAACAGCTTATAAAAAAAAATATGCCATTGATCTATTGTGAGCTGTGGTTTAATGAAAACAGGCTCAGGACAATGGATCTTATCCGCAGCTGGAATTATCAAATATATGTTTTGGATAATAATAAACTTGTCAGATATGATGAAAAAAAGTATCACACAAAAAATTTATTCTTTGTGCCGGAAACAGGGGAACGGGATGTTAAATTTAATATTAAATCTTATTGAGCTATATTTAATAAAAGAGAAATAAATTGAACAATCTGCTGATAGTATTCGGAACACGTCCTGAATTAATAAAACTGGCACCGGTAATATTAGAATTCAGGAGAAGAAATTTGCAGAAGCATATAACCATTCTAAATACAGGCCAGCATAAAGATCTGATGCACAAATATCTTGCAATCTTTAACATTCAGCCTGATTACACTCTCGATATAATGCTGCCGGGTCAAAGCCTGTCAGAACTCACTGCACGGGCAATCATTGAGCTTCAGTATCATCTGGGTATATTAAAAGAGAATAGCAGATATCCGGAATTTCTTCTGGCTCAGGGCGACACTAATACGGTTCTTGCCTCAGCTATAGTTTCATTTTATAACAATATAAAATTTGCTCATCTCGAGGCAGGACTCCGAACGTGGGATCTTGAAAATCCATTTCCTGAAGAGTATAACCGAAAGGTAGCCAGTATTTCAGCTCATATAAATTTTGCGCCGACAGAAATTTCGAAAAAGCATCTTATACGGGAAGGGATTGAGTCAGATAAGATTCTGCAGGTGGGGAATACTATTGTTGATGCCCTGAATATCATAAAGAAAGAAATCAGTAATAATAAAAGTAAATTTACTCTGACCTCCGGCCTGAAAACTTTAAAAGAAAAAAACAATCTGGTGCTGATCACCTGTCATAGAAGAGAAAATCACGGGATAAATTTATTGAATGTCATAAAGTCGGTTATTAAGCTTTCCGCGCTTTATCCGAAATTCCATTTTGTCTGGATCATGCACCCTAATCCAAATGTAAAACAGATCGTCGCGGATTCAGAGATGTCCGGAATACCGAATATCTCACTGATAAATCCTGTTGACTATATTGAAATGGTTCAGTTATTTCAGTCGACCAGACTTATTATTACCGACTCCGGAGGCCTGCAGGAGGAAGCGCCTTCATTCGGAATTCCAGTCCTGGTAATCGGAAAAAAGACTGAGAGGATAGAAAGTGTGATGCTCAATTATTCCTATCTCACCGGTACCGATGAAACAGAAATTATTTCATCCTTTGCAAAACATCTGGACAATAAATTCGAGATATCAGAAAATCCTTACGGTGACGGAAAGGCATCGGAAAGAGTAGTGGATTACTTTGAAGAAAAGTTTTCTGAGCCGGTTTAAATAATTTGCTGATATATAAAATACAAAACTATTATTGACGAAGTTATTATCAATGCCTGTAAAGATCTTCTTTCGGATTTTATTCCTGTCTTTATATTTAATTCAAGATTGGAATTAATTCTATCCGGAAGTTTATTTATACCTGGCAAAAATCTATTAACAGTTCTTTTATACTCCTCAAATACACCTGCAAACTTTGTTGATAAAAAATTTTCCTCAGCAAGTATTATACAATAATATTGAAATGAGAAAAAAAGAAATGCAAATACCTGTAAATATGGAAACAATGCAAAGCTCATAATTCCAATGCCTGTATAGATCAGAATATTACCGACATAAAGCGGATTTCTTACAATTGAATACGGACCCTGAGTGACTAAATATGTCCCTCCAACACCTGATGTTGTTCTGGTCTCACTTCCTGCCAGGCTGACTGACCAGATCCTGATCGCCTCACCGCAAAGCGCAATTGCGTAGCCGATTAAAATGCTGGGTAATGTCGGCTTCATAAATATTAACATTACCAGAATAAAAGGCAGCGGAACATAACTCCGGTACTTAAAAAATAAATTCCCTAAATCTTTCAAACACTCACAATTAATTTTGAATAAAATAAAACCTTAAGCTCAAATGTTTAGCCTCCCATTATCACATCGCGCCGTCTTATCATTGCCTCCCGGCGGTGACCTATTTTTTTTTCTGTAAGCTGAATGATCTTATTTTTTATCTCTCCAAAATTTTTATACTCGAAATAAGTAATATTATTTTTCCAGCAGTACGAAGCTAATCTTCTTTTTGCGAAAACAATATCGGCATATCTGCTGGCACAATAATCCGACTCACCATCCCCTATGTAAACTGATATGTCATTCTCAAGATCATTCGTTGCATTAATTAAAATATTGCGCTTGCATGTTTCGCACAACCGGCAGTATTCGTCTGTGTAAATCAATTCAGAATTAAGTTTCTTCGTAGATTCATTCCAGACCATCTTGCATGCATAAAATTTCACATCAATATTTTTCCGGGCCAGAATATATGAGATGTAATAATCCAATCCTCCGCTTACAATGAAAATTTCGAAATCATTCTCTTTACAAAAACCTGCAAAATCTTTAAAATATTCGTCAATTTCTTCTAAGTCCAGATATGAATTGAATTTTTCCAAAGAGAAATTTTCTACCAGCTCAAGCTGCCTGATCATAGTTTCCCTTGTATCTATTTTTTGAGAATGAAGGTCTTCGCAGATCCTGTCAAACTTTTCATTGTCATTTATGAATTTACCGAGAGAATTTATCCAGACATCATTTTTTGTGATAGTGCCTTCGAAGTCAATAAAAAATTTAAGCCTGTAGTTTTTCATCCGACTTGAATTTTGTTTCGACGATCGTAGTAATGCCCGCTTCCTGCATTGTTACTCCATAGAGCCTGTCAACGGATTCCATTGTTCTCTCGTTGTGAGTGATAAGAATAAACTGAGTGTTGTCTGAAAACTTGCGGATCATCTTATTGAATCTTCCTAGGTTAGCAACATCTAAAGGAGCATCAACTTCATCCAGCACACAGAAAGGAGAAGGCTTCACAAGGTAGATTGCAAATAATAATGCGATCGCTGTCAGAGTTTTTTCTCCTCCTGAGAGCAATTCAATTGAGGTAGGCCGTTTGCCGCGAGGTTTGGCAACAATTTCAATCTTTGCTTCGAGGGGATCTTCCTGCAGCTTTCCATTTTCATCTTCTTCGTAAACAATCCTGAGATTCGCTTCATCACCTTCAGAAAAAAGTTCTTTAAAAATTTTTATAAAATTTTCTCTGATGTTTTCAAATGTATTCAGAAATCTTTCCCTGGCCTCCTTATTTATTTTATCGATTGTCTTCCGGATATCTTTTTCAGACTCAATCAGATCATCTTTCTGCGTGATCATATTTTCCAGATCAGCCTTTTCATTTTCAAAATCTTCAAACAGAATCTGCTGATATCCGCCGCCCAGCTTTTTTAATTTCTCGTTAAGCTCTTCTGCAAATATTTTTGATGATGCAAAATCAAAGCTGTCCCCGTGATCTTCCGAGGTGAATATCATATCGTTTACAGAAGTTTCATATTTCTTTGAAATATAATTATGTATCTGCTCGGATTTGATTTCATTCTCCTTAATTTTTATCTGTGAATTGATCAGCTTCTGTGAAATGCTGTCAAAATCCATCCGCCTTTGCCTTTGCTCAATATCTGTCTTATGCTGATGATCTTTTTTATCATCAGCAACTTTTTTTTCGGAGCTGTATTCCTGACTTATTACTTTCAGATCATCATGAAATATATTCAGCTTTTCTTTATATACAAGAAGCTTTGATGCAAGTGCTTCCGAACTTTTTTCGAAATCTTCAATAGATCTTAAGTTGCCGGCGGAGCGGGTTTCATTTTGAAAGATCATGTTATTCATATTCACCAGATTCTGCTCTTCACTCTTCAGCTCATTATTAATTTTAATGAATTCCAGATTAAAATTATTGAACTCAGCTGAATCATGTGAAAATTCCTGTTCTATAATATTGAATTCATCGGTAAGAAATATCATCTCTTTATCAAGATTGTATTGTTCATTTTCGGAATGGTTAACTTCCAGTATGCATGAATTTATAATTTCATTAATATTTTTATTCTCCAGGTTAATGTCATTATATGCATTATCATTATCGGTAACTGACTGATTAAGCTGTCCTTTCTTAAAGTCAAGCCTCTCAATTTCTTTTTCATACCTGTCTGAATCTTTTTTGACCGAATCGAAATTATTTTTATAAATTTCCAGAGAGATTAATTCATGACCGGCATCTAAAACCTTTATCTCCATTTCAAGCGATCTGATTATGTCTCCGGTTTTGCTCAGATTATTTTCAAGCTCATTTAATTTTTTCTCTCTTAACAGCCTGACCGACTCTTCATTAATTTCACCGCCCGATCTTATAAATCCCTTTGAAATAATGTCTCCTTCCAAAGTGATAAATTTGTAATAATTATCTTCAGACAATTTTTTGGCGGTTGCGGTACTATCTACTATCACATACTCATCCAGTATATACTTCATCAGGACAAGGTGCTTATCGTCAATACATTTTACAAATTTATCCGCAAAGCCGTAAACTCCCTTCAACCCGGCGAAATCAGGCTCTTCCTCTGAAAACGGTAAGCTGTTAAGAGTTTTATAGTTCAGGATGTCGTTCAGGATAAATGTAACCTTACCTTTCCTGTTCTCATCAAGCAAATTGATAAATTTTTCAACCTGGCTTGAATCATTGACGATGATATAATTTGATATTTCCCCCAGTGCTGTTTCAATTGCGATCTTAAATTTATCCTCAACTTCAATAGCATCGAGTATTGTCAGGATATTATCTTCTTTAATATCCTTAATTAAAAACTTTACTCCTTCAGCGTAATCTTCAAAATTCTCCGAAAGGCTCATCAAATGCCCTATCTTGCTTTGTAAGATCTGCTGTTCGATCTTATGTGCTGAAATTTCCTTTTCCTTTTGAGCAAGCCGGTTACCGGATATTTTTTTCTCTTCTTCTTTGTCCTTCAGTTCCTTTTCAGATTCCCTGAGCATTATATATAATTCTTTTAATAATTCCTCCGCGCTGTTTTTTTCCTTCTGTATTTCTTCAATACGGATGAGATATGTTACATTAGAAGAAGATAATTTTTCCAGCTGCTGAAGATTATTTTCATAATTGATCTTATTTTTCAGATATGCGGAATTATTATCACTTACAATTTTATTTATCTCTTTTATTTTTTTCCCGAGCTCGATCATTTCATTCTTTTTTTCACTGATGATCTTTATCGATGCATCAACTTTTTCCTTTTTACTGTTTAATGAGATCTCAGAAATATATATCGTGTTTGTTAAGACTTTTATTTTGTCCTTCAGCTCTATACGCTTTTCTTCATTTTTATTCCGGCCGGCTGATAACTGTTCATTCTCCTTTATTAACCGGGAAATATCATTGTTCAGATGCTTTATCTTTTCTTCCAGTACAAGATTTTCTTTCTCCAGGAAGTTTATCTCCTCTTTTTTTGCAGAAAGATTATTACTTATATCCGAAAGTCTTTTTTCAATTACATCAACTTCAATTCTGTAATTATCAAGTATAATATCATTTTCCAAAATTTCCTCCGACAATTTTACCTTCAGATTCAGGTTATCCGCTTCTTTACTTTTAATTTCTTCTATCTCATTCAGTAAAACTTTGTATTCAAAACCGGACACCTTAAGCTCAAGAATTTTCAATTCTTCCGAAACCAGTTTCGCTTCTTCATTTCTTTTTGCCTGTCTCTCGAGTGCATTTACATTCCTCTGCTTTTCACGAATAATATCATTAACTCTGAGAAGAGATTCATGAACCGCATCGAGCCTGTTAAAAGTAAGGTCTCTGTTGTGCTTGTAGGAAACGACTCCGGCAGCTTCTTCAAAAAGCTTTCTTCTCTCATGTTTAACATCTGATAAAATTGTTTCCACCATTTTAAGCTCAATCACAGAATAAGCATCAGGTCCTATCCCTGTATCTATAAACAGCTCACGGATATCTTTAAGTCTCACACGGGTCCCGTTAAGATAATATTCCGTCTCACCGCTTCTGTAAAATCTTCTTGCTACCTGAACCTCAGAATATTCCGTAGGCAGCCTGTTCTTATTATTCTGAATTGTGATCGCAACTTCAGCTATGCTGAGAGGCTTTCTGAACTTAGTACCGTTGAATACAATATCCTCACGCTTTCCGCTCCTTAATATTTTATCTCCCTGCTCGCCAAGTACCCATCTCAATGCATCTACAATATTTGACTTTCCGGATCCATTGGGGCCGACAATTGCGCAAACTCCGCTGTCAAACTCGATAGTGGTCCTGTCCGCAAATGATTTAAATCCGAATATTTCTAATTTAGAGAGATACAATAGCTTAAATAAAATTATGCTGTTAAATGAGATATAAGATGCATGGTTTCAATTACACCGGTAAAAAATAAAAAATAAGAATAAATTATTGCAAAAAGAAAAAATATAATAATAACTCCGTATAAATAAACTTTTCCGGTTCTGATATCAAATAACGACTTAGCTCCCACAATTATCCTGTTTAAATAAAGAAAATATAAAATTATAAAAAGCCAGAGTGAAAGCTTTATATACACCGGATTATTCTCAGCAAGCTTATAAATAATTGTTCCGATAAATAAAAATATCAGCATTGGTAAAGTTGACCAGATGCATACGGTATAAATATTTTTAAAAAAAGATTTTCCTTTTGTATAAAATGAAATAAAGTATAGAATAAACGCTGTCAGGAAAGTAAGAATGAAATTCATAATAGTCAAAGACAATATTAAATAAAATTTATTATTTACTATATTGCTGATTGTTTTTTTAGTCGAATCATTGCTGAAAAGCTTTGCCAGAATAATATCGAATGAATTATTCGTATTGTAATAATAAATGATGGAGGAAAAGAACAGCGCAAGCCCTATAGAAATGCTTAATGTAAGAATAAGATTATAACCGTTAGAGATGATCATCTGATCTTTCACAAGTGAATAAAAATATGATGGCTTGTATAAACATCTCATCAGGCTGGATCTGAACTTTTTATCCCGGTTTATAAAATATATAAGTAAAAATATTACAACTAGCCCGGTAATAATAAAAGCGTAAGGAAAATCAGGTGTGTAATTTCCCTCCTGAATCCTTGGGATATCTTCGTTATTTAAAATTCTTTTTACAAAATCAACGGAGCGCTTCTGTTCGCGGTTGAAAGTATATAATCCGTTTGTCTTAAGATATGAACTCTTGTCCAGCGGATAGTTTAAAGGATTTTCAGAATTCCAGTCTGCGTACGATGAAATGAAATTACCGAATAACAGCTGGGAAATTTTTGGATAACACTCATTGAGGAATTTCATCTGAGCTTCCTGTGATTTTATGTCGCTGAATCCGTTACTGTTGCCATTCTCAATATTTAATCCGTAAGCCGACACAAATAAGTTGGTATTCTTCCGGTTCGATAAAGGCTTTGTCCGGTTGGTAATATCTGTTAATATATTTTTTATCTGCTCATAACTATTCCCGTAGAAATTGATTCCTACAAAATCAACTGCTTCCGAGCACAGATCTTGATTGTACGCTCTTGATGTATAGTATGTAAATCTTTTATTGACCGAATCAATTAAAGAAACTGCAGATTTAACATATGCTAATGAGGCTGGTTGTGAAACATCAAAGTCATTCCCGATCCCCCATGCGAAAATGCAGGGAGAGTTCTTATCCCTTTCAATAATATCAGCGAGATAATTTAAATTCAATCTGACATATTTATCTTTTTCTAAATAGCTGCCGTCTGTTTCGTTAAGCGGAATTTCCTGAAGAAGAAAAAGACCCACTCGGTCGCAGATGTTTACAATGTAAGGATGAGCGCATCTCCCGGGAACTCTAAGGGCATTAAATCCAAGTGCCTTGATATTCATCAAATCCTTTTCCACTTCCTTGTAATCAAGTGCAGCCGCAAATTTCGGCATATCTTCATAATAATTTATACCGTTCAGCCTGATCTGTCTCCCGCTGTTAAATATCTGATTGTTTCTGATAGTAAGATTTGTAAATCCGGTTTCGTCTATGCTCTCATCTATAATACGGTTTGTATTATCTGTAATTATAGATTTAATAATATAAAGCTCGGGCAATTCCGGTGTCCAGAGAACAGGATTGGAAACTGTAAATTCATTTACCGACTTTACGGTATTATTTTCTCCTATAGTAAATTTTATTTTCTCGCTCTGACCCGCACCGGCATTATTTGATTTTCTGATTACAACTGTCTGAATAAATAAATCTTTAGCTTTGGCTGTATCAATTTGTTTGTATAAATTTGAGGACTTGATATCTATTGTGTTTCTTACCTTTACTGAAAGCAAATTATCAACGGAATAATTTATTGAGCTGTTCAATACAAAAAGCTTCGGTACTGCGATAAGGTAAATATCTTTTGTGATCCCCGCGTAAACTTTTGAATAATTGATCTGGTCTGATAATGGAACGGTGTTTTTATAATTGAGCCCGGAATTTACAACAATCATTATTTCATTGCTTCCTGAAACTGTACCGTCTGAAAGCACACTGATTACCGGAGTGTATCCGCCGGTATGATTTGAAATAAAATTATTATTAATCCTGATCTCGCACTCGTAATCAATTCCCTCAGCTACCAGAATAAAGCTGTAGGAGCTGAGAATATCTTCCGGTATAATAAATTTTCTTTTGTATATTGAGGTGCCATTAAAATCATAAGCTATCGGTACAATAAATTTATCATAGCTTTTTCCGTCATTAAAGGAAATCTCCCACTGACCATTAAGGTCAATCTTCTTTCTTGTATCGCTTTCAAAGAAAAGTCCAATGTCTTTCTGTTCAGGATTGGTAGGACGCTCATAAACAATTATCTGAGAGTTTAATAAGCCGGAATTAAATGTAAGAATAATTAAGAATATTAAAAACCTGCATCTTTCTTTACAAAAGTAAGAAATACTCATTAAATATTTTTAAAAGGTATGCAAATATAACAATTACCGTAGGGAATATAAAGTTTAGAATTAGAATTAAAATATAAAATTCACACGGCTTTTGTAAGACCAATGAGCCGTGTGAAACAATTTTAATTTAATCAGTTCAGGGGGTTATGAGGTTTATCATTCTTCGCTCGTTATCAAGCCAGCTTACATAACTAAGATTTCTTTTCGCTCTTCTTTTCATTGAAATAAGATCTTTTTTCTTGATTTGTTTTTTCTCCCTCCTGTGAGCTTCAGGAATTTTTTCCACCTTCAGACCCAATCGGTTCATCTTCGTTTTCAGTTCCGGGATATTCTGTATTGGTTTCATTGTCTTAAAATCTTAAATTTTATAATTAGCTTTTAAGCCTGATCTAAAATAATTTTAGCAGATGATGTTGTCAAATTGTAATAATTTCAAATTGTGAAAAGAAAAATGCTGTAATTTGTGATTTCCAAAATAATAAAAATGAGATAATAATTTGTAACAGAGATTTTATTATTGAAAGGTTTTTGAGCAGGTTATTAATACTGAAGTGATTCGAAATAAGAATTTATTTTTGCAAAATCATAACAAAGTCATTCATGACAAATCCTTCTCCGATATCTATATCAATAATTTTTTCAATTACAAATCCAAGCCTGAAATAAAAATTTACAGCTTTGTTATTT
>JBDTWU010000195.1:0-1504 GCA_040006535.1 bacterium
GTTATTAAATAAAGAATTTCTTGAAATCTCAAGAGATGAATAGTCTTTCCATTTATCAGGATATCCGATCAATACACGAAAAGTAGAAATTTTTTCATAAGCCTTTTTCTTTGTATCTTCATTCATCCATTCAAGATTTGAGATCCGGTCTTTTAATGATAAAAGAATATTTCCTACCATCTGCTTAACTTTTTCCTTAGACTCAGGGCTGAAATTTTGTTTGACAAAAGCTTCACCTACTATCTGTCCAATATTGCTTTCAACTATATTTACTGCATCTTTCCACCTTAATTGTTTGCTTTTTATGCCGCGTAGGGTTTTTGAGTTAAAGTCAAAATATGCATTCCTGAATTCAGAGCTTAAAAATTGAGATGATTTACTCAGTATTTTCCATCTCAGGTATGTTTTTAAATTTTCAAGATCTTCTGTTTGAAAATATGTATTCAGGGAAGCAAAAAAATCAGGTGTTTCTACATTAAGTCCCGTTCGGAAATATTCAGGATCATTAATTCCAAGGATTTCAAAAAATATCTCAAACTTTAAAGCAGGGTATTTAGATAATAACTGATCATAGCTCATTTTATTGTATGTAGCCTTCAGGTCTCTCATAGTAACGTTATCCATGGAGATATCAGCAAGATGAGTTTCTATGTCCATTATCTTCTGAGCCTTTGATTCGGCAGTACCATGATCATCACCTGTCAGTATTAATAATTTTACAATAAGATCTGAATACTTATTACGGATATCAATACTCTGTGGGTCCTTTGCAAGATAGTAATCTCTTTCAGGGAGTCCAAGTCCACCCTGAGTTAATTCAACTATAACATTTGAGTTATCTTTATCATCAGGCTCAGCAGCTATGCCAAATAAAGAACCAAGACCTGACTTGCTCAGTTTTGCAAGAACTTTTACATACTGTTCTTTATCGTTTATATTATTGATCGTTTCAAGGTAAGGCTTTACCGGATCATATCCCAGCTTCTCTATAGAGTTAGTATCCATTGCTGAAAAATAGAAGTCTCCTGCTTTCTTCATAGAAGATTCTTTTCCATAATTGCCGTTCATTGATTGTAAGAGGAGCTTTCTTGCGATCTTTTCATTATTTCCATTTAATTCAAAGATAGGACTCCATCTGGATCTTCCTGCTGGTATTTTATTTCTGTTTAGCCATTTGCCGTTTACATAACGATAAAAATCATCGGATGGGCTTACCGAATGATCAAAGTTCGTTGTATCTACACCGGTAACTTTAATAATAGTTGTATCTTCCGGGGTTTCCTGAGCAAATAAATTATTTGCGCATATTAAACAAGTACCGAAAACAAAAATTATTATTAAAGTTTTATGAAAATTAATTTTCAACCATATCAGATTTAAAAAATAAAAAAGAGGCATAATTATTTTATGAAAAGGTCTAAAGGGGGATAGCTGTACTATTAAGATCAGATCTTCAGATGCTCCATTAGCTTCTGAATAGGCTTAACATATTGCATGATATACA
>JBDTWU010000196.1:0-2642 GCA_040006535.1 bacterium
TAGACTGATTCATAACCTGGTCAAATTTAGTCAGTGCATCTTCATATTGCTGCTGTGTCAGTACATTTGCTTCATGTAATTTAATAACTCTCTCTTTCTCTGTCTCCGCCTGCTTTAAATTAATCTGTGCAAGATTCACCTGCTCCTGAGCTAATTTAATGTCTTCCCTTCTTGCCCCAGCCTGAAGCAGACGAAGCTGAGCTTCTGCCTGCTCAACGCCTGCTTCTGCCTGTCTCAACTGAATATCCAGAGACTCATGATCAACTTTGAGAAGCATATCGTCTTTCTTTATTTTATCACCTTCTTTAAAAAGTATTTCCGTAATCTGACCGGCAGCTCTGGAACTTACAGTAACATCAGTTGCCTCAATTGTTCCGGATGCAGAGATTTCATTCGATGATTGCTTGTTTGAACAGGCGGAGATCAGACAAACTAATAATGCATAATTTAAGTAAGTAATTATTTTCATGTAAGAATTTTATAGTAAAATTATTTTTTCTTTTTGATTGAATTTATGATGAACCTGGGAATTTCTTTTTTTCTTAACTCAATAAAATCTTTAAAACCTTTCTCAGACATTCCAAAGACCTTCATAATTATGGGCTTCCAAAGAAACGGAAAGATGCACATAGAGATCATATTGATCATGAGCTGTCGGGGATCGATCCTGTCAATAATTTTTTTTTCAATAGCGTTACTGATCTGCTTTATAAAAATACCGGGGCTAAGATCTGCTTTATTTAATAATAATTTTGAAATCTTATCCGGATTTTGGTTTATCTCATAGATAATGAAGAATGGCAGATATGTATTTTCAAGAAGGTGGGAAATATAATTTTCAACAAAATATTCGATCTTCCTGAAAAGAGGAAGTTCTACATTTAAAAGCTCTTTTACTTTTGGCAGAAATTTATTAAGCGCATCTTCAAATACAGCATTGAACATTTTCTCCTTGCTTCTGAAATAATAGTGGAGCATTGCCTTGTTTATTCCTGCATCATCTGCAATCTCCTGCATCCGAGCACCGCCGAGACCCTTCCTGTGAAAAATATTCTTTGCAGACTGTAATATTCTCTGCTCGGTAGTTTTATCAAGGTTAATATTCTTTCCTGTCTTTCCTGTCTTAACTGTCATTAAATTGTGTGAATTATTAACCGATCAGATTAACCAAATGGTTAGTAAAAACTAAAATAATGTTTCAGTTCCTTAATTGCAATTTTAATTTACATGAAATTCGAAAATATTTTTTTACTGTTAAGTCTCGCGTCTAGTGTTTCGCAATTTAACAAATCATTTAAAAATTATTCAATTGTAATAAAGCATTATTTTTAGGAATTTGATGAAAATAAAAAATCATTATGAAAAACATCCTCTTCCCCACTGATTTTTCTCCAAATGCTGAAAACGCTTTAAACTTTGCAGTTGAAATTGCAAGAAAAGTACATGGTAATCTTATTCTGTTTCATGCATATAGTGTGCAGCTGATTGACCCCAATATGCCTGCGGAGATTTATCTTTCGGCCTATCAGGAAGAAGAAAAATCTGCAAAAGAAGGTCTGGAAAATCTCAGTAAGAAGATCATCGAATCTAATAAAGCGGAAAACGGAAAGAGCTTATTTACGACTGAAGCAATTGTAACTCAGGGATTGATGGTGGATGAAGTTCTTTCTATAATTGATGATTATAAAATCGATCTTGTAATAATGGGTACACACGGTTCGAGCGGCATTACAGAATTGATACTGGGAAGCAATACTGCCAGTGTGATTGAAAAGTCTTCAATCCCTGTTCTGGCTATTCCGCAAAATGCTGTTTATAAAGGAATAAATAATATCGTTTATGCATATGATGACATCCAGTCAGGACTTCCGTCATTTCACCGTCTGCTTGAGTTTGCGGAGATATATAACTCAGAGATAACACTGCTTCATATAATAGAATCCATCGCCAACACTATCCAATTAAATAAAAATGAATTCGAAAAAATAAAGAGCACCATTAGCTATGATAAGATCAGACTGGAGCTTGTGAAGGAAGAAAACGTGCTTGAAGGAATAAACGATTATGTAAACACTCATAATGTGAATGTACTCGCAATGGCTATCAAGCGAAGGACTTTACTCGATAAAATATTCAACAGAAGTCTGACGAAAAAAATGGCTTATCATACTAAGATACCATTGCTGGCATTACATATCTGATGCAGATGCGAGACGTAAGTCGCTAGATGCAAGACGCTGAACGCCAGATGACAGGCGAGAGAGACTGAGAGCGAATGAATTGTCTATAGTGAACCCGTAAATTGTGAATCGTCAATATCAAATCATTTTAAATTTTAAATTTCAACTCTCCCGTACTTGCCTGAAAAATTATTTTTAATTGACGCAATGGCTATGATATACAGGGCATACTTTGCTTTGATATCCAGCCCGCTTATCAATACCAAAGGCAAAAACACTTCTGCGATCTACGGCTTTACAAATTCACTTATAAAAATTGTCGAAGAAGAAAAGCCTGACCACATCGCAGTGTGCTTCGATACGGCTGCGCCTACTTTCCGGCATAAAGAGTTTCCCCAATACAAAGCTCAAAGACAGGAAATACCAACTGATATGCCATGGCAGATTGGAAAGGTGAAAGAA
>JBDTWU010000197.1:0-13779 GCA_040006535.1 bacterium
GTCGTAACTATTACAATAAATTCTTCACCGGTATTTTTAATTATATTTTCAATATTCCTGTATGCGTCAAAAATAATCTCATCAGCATAGATATTTTCTTTGATCTGCTGTAAATCCTTCCGGTCATCATAAGAGATCACATGAAAATCGAGCATGCACATTATTCTGCAAACAGCTAGTCCCACGTGGCCGCAGCCTGCAACAATTACAATAGCTCTGAAGCCAATAGATTCTTCGTATCTCCAGTTATTTTCCGACTCGAATGTGAACAGGTTTTTATTTTTACCATCAGCTTCATTTTCGAAATCAAATCCGTCATTACTAAAAATAATTTTCCCCTGTTTATTCTCATTGAGATATTTTAAAATGTTCTTCACTTTCTGAATATCTTTCCGGTTTATAGTCAGTATGAAATTGGTCTGGGCACCAGCGCAGATCAGCCCTGATTGCCTGACGGATTTTTTTCTGTTGTGATAAAGTGTCTCGATCTTATTTACGGGTATATTGCTTTCGAGATTATTTTTGCTCTGTTTCAGGATATTAAGCTCCATGACTCCTCCTCCTACAGATCCTGTATAATCTCCTTCCCGTGATACAGCCATTCTGAATCCCTGCTTTCCGGGAGAACCTTTTTCGTGATGAACGACTGAGATTAGTATAACCGGATTATTTTTCAACAGATGTGAGAGTACAAAACCCCAAAGACGAATTTCTTTCATTGTCCCTAAACTGATTCCATTTTTTTCTTTTGAGTGTCATGATATATTTCAGGATCAACCTGATCGTATAGATTCATCAATACTTTCTCAGGTGTAAAAGGGGAAGAAAATCTGAATTCCTTATCTGGTCTGAATGCTTTGACAGCATTCAAGATGGCAAAGTAAGCCCCAATGCCATACATCAGCGGAGGTTCCCCGATCGCTTTTGAATTTAATATTCCAACCGGATTCGGCTCGTTAAGAAAAACCACTTCCATTTCTTTCGGGGCGAAGTGAATGTCCGGGACCTTGTATGTTGATAACAGATCAGTCAATAATTTACCTTCCTTATTGTAGATTATTTCTTCTATTGTCATCCATCCCAGACCCTGAATTATCGCACCCTCGGCCTGCCCTTTGTCAATTAGAGGATTTAATGAATCTCCGAAATCGTGAACAGCCTTAACAGAATCAATTTTATATGTTCCTCTGAGACAATCAACAGTTACTTCAATAACGGCTGTACCGTAAACATGATATTTAAACGGATGACCTTTATTTGTTTCCCTGTCAAAATGAATATCCGGAGTTGCATAAAATGCATATTCACAAAGATTTATTCTTTTGAAATATGTTTTCTCAATTAATTCCTTCCATGTAATTTCAGTTTTGGTTCCATCATAAAAAACTGATTCATCTTTCAGAATAATTTTATTAATGTCAGACATTCCGATTTCTTGAAGGGCAGATCTTTTCAGCCTGTCTAAAATAATACTGCATGCCTTATAAACTGCGCCGCAATTAAGATCTGCAGCGGAGCTTGCTGCTGTGGGAGATGTATTTGCTGAGCGTGTAGTGTTTGTAGTTTCATTTTTTATCCTGTCATGTGAAATAGAAAAAACTCTCGAAACAACTTCCCTGATTTTTGCATTCACGCCCTGCCCCATTTCAACTGCTGCAGTGCTGAAGCTTACGCTCCCGTCATAATAAATATTTACAAGGGCGTTTGCCTGATTCATTCTTGTATTAGTAAAAGCAATACCGAAACAAATTGGCATAAATGCAAAGCCTTTTTTAAAATTTTTATTTTCAGAGTTAAATTTAATTACACGGTTTCGAATTTCTTCCGGTGCGAAATTACTTTCAGCGGAGTTCCATGAATTGAGCGTCTGAACGTGTTCCGCCTTTTGTCCGTAATGAAATTCATCACCCTCCTTCAATAAATTTTTTTTCTGAATTACGGAAGGCTCTATGCCCAATTTATCAGCAGCTTTATGAATCGCACATTCTATAACAAACATTCCCTGCGGACCGCCGAAGCCTCTGAATGCAGTGTTTGAAGGAAGGTTAGTCCGGCAGCAGTATCCTGTAGCTTTGACATTCGGAATGAAGTAGCTGTTAGTACAGTGAAATAATGTTCTGTCTAGTACAGCCGGTGAAAGATCTGCCGACGAACCTGCATTCTGATAAAACACTGCTTCATATGCAATAATTTTCCCGTCGTTTGAAAGTCCCATCTTAAAATCTGAAGAATATGGATTTCTCTTTCCTGTCATAATCATATCATCATGACGGGGTAAAATTAATTTCACTGGTCGGTTCAGCTTAAATGCCGCAAGGGCAGCCATTGCCGCCCATGGTGATGCCTGATCCTCTTTTCCCCCAAAGCCGCCGCCGAGACGGAGAACTTCAACTTCGATCTTATTCATCGGAATTCCCAGAACTCTTGATGCAGCTCTCTGTACTGCAGTAGGACCTTGAGTTGAAGAAACAATTTTTATTCCTCCCCCTTCAACCGGAAAAGCGAATGCTCCCTGGGTTTCAAGATAAAGGTGTTCCTGTCCACCGGATTCACACTCCCCCTCTACAATTATGTCACATTCACTCCATGCATTTTCAATATCTCCGCTTGCAAAAACTCTGGGAGGAATAATTAGATCTCCTTTTTCAAATGCTTCACGCGGATCAGTCACTATATCGATAGGCTCAATTTCTATTTTAATATTTTTAACAGCTTCGCGGGCAATAAATTTTGATTCGGCTACAACAATTGCTACAGGCATCCCGATATTGTGAACTACTCTCTCAGACAGTAAAGGTTCATCCGGAACTATACCGCCGATCTGGTTTTCACCGGGAATATCTTTGTATGTAAAAATTTTTTTAACACCTGTCATAGATCCGGCATACTTGGTATCGATCGATATTATTTTTCCATGTGCAGAGGGGGAATAAAAGACTGATGCATATAATGTTCCATCAGGAATATTCAGATCATCAATGAACTGAGATTCACCTCTGAGATGATGTATTATGTCATAGTCTTTCATACGGTCTCTTCTACGTTAAAAATTTCAGGAAATAATTCCAGGAAATGGGTATAGATTAGCCTTGATAATAGCAGGCGCTTGTACACTGCTGTTCCGCGGGCGTCAGATATCGGAGAGATCTCTGATTGCGAAATTAAAACTGCTTGTTTAATATTTTCAATACTTAACTGTTTTCCAATTAAGGAAGCAGAAGTTTCAATTAAAAGCAGAGGTGTTGCTGCTACTCCCCCTGCAGAAATATTTGCTTCTGTTATAATATCATTTGTAATTAAAATAAAAAGTGCTGTATTAACACTTGCAATGTCGAGATAAGTCCGTTTTGAAACTTTCTCAAAATTAAAAAAATAATTTCCATCAGGGATCTTAAAGTAAATGCTTTCCATATATTCAGCAGGTTTTCTTTCGATAACTTTATAGCTTTTATAAAATTTATTCAATGGGACATCACGCTTATTAACTCCATCTGTCAGAATTACAAATGAATTTAAAGCTATAAAGAATGCTGTCATATCTCCTATCGGCGATGCATTATTGAGATTACCACCGATAGTCGCTGAATTACGGATCGGTGTGGAGCCGAACAACTCTGCAAATTTTAAAATACCCGGAAAAATTTTATTTATAACTTCGGATTCAAGAAGCTCAGTTACTGTAGTTGAACTTCCAATGATGCAGTAATTATCTTTTATTTTTATTCCGGATAAAGTTTTGTCATTCTCTAAAAACCGGATACCCGCATCCAGCATTTCATCCGGTCTTTGTACAAATAAATCCGTGCCTCCTCCAATATAATATTCAAAATTGCCCAAAAAATTTTTTGGTTCAGCTTCATTCTTTTCAATTTCTATAAGACGCTCTTTTATTAATGTAAAATATTCAGGGATGATCTGATTATCGGTAAGGAATTTCATTTTCGTTCCGTCAGACGGCAGTCCCGCTTTGTATGCTTCTGAAATTTTTTCAGCTGCTCTGATTATTGAATTATGTCCGGTGCATCTGCAGATGTTTCCGTCGAGTGAATCGATGATATTGTTGAATTTGATTTCCGCATTATTTAGAAAATAAGCTGTAAGTGAGATGATAAAACCGGGAGTGCAGAAACCGCACTGAGACGCACCTTCATCGGCGAAGAATTTCTGGACGGGATTCAATAATTTTCCATTTAAATTAAGTCCTTCAATTGTCACTATATGTCTGCCGTTAATATTATTCAAAGGAATAAGACATGAATTTACAGATCTGTAAATTACTTCACCATGATACAATTCTCCTATTAGGATGGTGCAAGCACCGCAATCTCCTTCCCTGCATCCTTCTTTCGTCCCTGTAAGACGTAAACTCCGGATGTAGTCAAGTACTACTGCAGCAGGATTTATCACATCTTGAATATATTCGTTATTTAAAATAAAACGGATATTGCTTTCCATCAGGTAGTAAATGTTTAATCAGAAATTAAAAATATTATGATGAACTTACAACGGATTATAAAATAAGAAAGAGAAACTTGCTTCCGCAAAATTCTCTTTCTTGAATTTAAAATTATTTGAAACTATTTTTTTATAATACCGCTGCTTAAAAAATCATCCGCAACTGTTGTTGAATAGGATTTTGCCAAATCGTTTAATGACAGAGGATTAAATGTTTCTGATTGTGCAGACCATAACAACTGTTCATTAATAAGGTCATAAAAATTGCTGCTTAAAAAATAATTGGTTGATTTAGTTACATATCCCGGCGTATGCACAACATTATATGTTTTCCAGTAATAATTATAAAACGGAGAATAAACGGTAGCCGGAGTATAATAAGTTGATCCCGGTACATAGTGTTCGGATTCCTTAACGTCCATTAACGAAATTACAAATACACCGTCTACTCCCTGATCCTTAAATTTAGCCTGAATAGCTTCTTTATTTTCACTGTCCACTTTGCCGTCAGAATTTGAATCAATAAAACTATCCGGAAGTATATTTGATCCGGAGACCGCATTTATCCCAAACTTTTTTAATTCCTGAACAACAGCATTTTCGACTGCAGATCTTTTGACAATATCTCCGCTTACACCGAGTACTGCAACCTTCTTGAAAGCCATTGCAGGGGTTGCAGGTTTTTTCCACGTCCCTGAAACTTCAGTTACAGAAGTACATGAATAAAAATATGCTGAAAAAAGGAAACAAATTGTGAAGAGAACAATTTTTTTCATAAAGGATTAGTTAAGTTATTTTTTTTAAAATAGATAAACTAAACTATTTATATTTGATCATTAAATCAAGTTACCTCTAAAACTTATAATGGATTTTTAAGGAAGTAAGACGTAATAAAATATTTCTTTTTGATTTTCTTTACCTTAACTTGTATACAAAGTATAAACAGATATTTACTAACCTAAAAATAAACAACAATGAAAAAGTTATTTCCCGTTTTAATTGTTACATTGCTAATGTTAGCAATGGGTAACAATCTATTTTCACAAGTAACCACAATACCCGCAGGAGCAAGCCCTTATCCAAATCTGGGCGCAGCTTTTACGGCTATTAACGCAGGCGGACCTTATACCGGTGCGGCTGTAACAGTGACGATTACTGCTAATTTAGTTGAACCCGCACCGGCTATTTTAAATGGTGGTGTTTTTACTTCCCTTCTTCTTAAACCAAGTGGGATCAGAACAGTAACCGGTAACTTCAACGAGGCTATTATAGTACTTAACGGTGCAGACAATGTAACGATTGATGGTACAAATGCCGGCGGTAATTCTTTATCCTTTTCCAATACAGATCCAGGATTATCTGCAGGCTCAATAAGAATGTCAGAAGGTGCTCAAAACAATATAGTCAGGAATTGCACATGTATGGGGGTTGGCACTGCTAATGCAGTAGGAGGAAGAACGATTAATATTGCTCAATCCACAAACGGAATTGGTAACAATAATAATATTATCGAGAACAATGTTGTGAACGGTGGCAGAAGAGGAATACAGACATTTGGTACTGCCCCCAGTGCTACCACAGGCGCAGGTGTTACTAATGACAATACTATTATCAGAAACAATATTGTAAAAAATTGTTCTGCACTGCATATATTCGTGGGATCTGAAACAATCAACAATACAGTATTGGCTAATGATATTTTCAATGATGCTCTTACAAATGGAGATATTGCTCCAAGAGCCATCGCTTTACAAGGTGTTGGGGTGAATGAAGTCAGAAATAACAGGATACATGATGTTTTCTACTCCACTTTCGCTGCAGGATCTAACGGTCTGATCGGTATAATTTCTATACCAATTACACTTACGGCTCCGGGTTCTAATGCAACTACAATCAATATCATAAATAATTTTGTAGCCTATACCGACAATAATAATCCGGCAGGATTTATTTACGGTATTGCACCTTTGTCCAATCCAAGTGTAACAGCATACACAGCAAATGTCTATAATAATTCTGCACATATTGGAGGAGCAACAAGCCTTACAATAAGCGGTTTTACAGCTGCCCTGGAAGTTTCTGTTACCACGGTGGGAAGTATTGTTAATACTTTTAACAACATCGCAATAAATTCAAGAACAGGTGGTATTGATTCTACTACAAATCACATAGGCGATGACGAATCTTCAATGCCGGTCACCGGAGTTACATTTAATACTGATTATAATTTTTCAAAAGCATATGACACTACAGGAAGAGGATTTGACGGCGGATATGCAGGAAGAATATTTAGAGGTGACGGTGGTCTGGAATTGATGAAAGATACAGCTTGTATAAATGGAAACGGACAGCATAACATGTATAAGAGAGTTAATTTTGTTACCCCTACAAATCTGCATCTTGCAGGGCCTATAGGCGGAGATATTTGCGGTAAGCCATTAGCAGCAGTTACAACTGATATAGACCTTCAGCCAAGAAATGCTTCATATCCCTACAGAGGAGCTGATGAAGGAGCGACATTGAAGACCTTTACAATGGGCGGATGTCTGGAAGGATCTGTCGCTACTGATCAGGTTACAGTTGTTCTTAAATCAGGTGCCTGCGGAACAATTTCTTCCTGTACAGCTGATATAACACCCGGTGCTGCCGGAACTGCAGTTTTCTGTTTCGGAGATTCAGTAGGAATTGGACCGTACTACATTGATGTACAAAACAGAAATCATCTGGAAACATATAGTGCTTCTACAGTGGTATTCGGCGGGGCAACTGTCTATGATTTCAAAACTGCACGTACACAGGCGTTCGGATCAAATCTGACAGCATCAGGACCACCATTTTGTTTCTATGGTGGAGACAGAAATCAGGATGGAAATGTGAACCTTGCTGACCTGCTTGGAGTATATAACGATGCTACCGCATTTGTTAACGGATGCAGGAAAGTATCAGATATAGACAATAATGGATTTGTTAATTTGCCTGATATACTTATCACATTTAATAATGTTACATCATTTGTTGTTGTATCAAAGCCATGTCCTGAGCCTTCATTTATTTCCACTTCTAATAATTCTCAGAACTCGGTAATTGGAAAAGAAAATAATAATAATAATAATACAGAAATCCTTAATCGTGAGATTCTAAAATAATCTGAAATATATTAATTAAAAAACCCTGATAGTTTATTCTGTCAGGGTTTTTTATTTCTAATTAATATCTTGATTTTTTTGAATTATATGCAAACGTTTGAATAAATTTTTTACCATTGAAAATAAAAATCAGTTTAGCAGCTAGCGTTATTTTAACTTTCATCGTTTATGCTTTTTCATTTGCACCATGCGATGATAAGGATGCGATAGAAAAAATGCGTAGCAACGAAATTACCCGTGAAGAAATTTTTCAGCACATCAAATATCTTTCTTCTGATGCGCTTGAAGGAAGGTTTCCAGGTACAAAGGGAGATGTATTAACTGAAAACTATATATTAAATGAATTTAAGAAATACAATTTAGAGCCGTACGGCGAAAAAGAATATTTTCAGCCGTTTGAAATTTACACCCATGTCGAGCTTAATGGTAATAATTATTTTAAGACGATTATTAACGGTATTGAAAATTCTTACAAAGTAGAAAAAGATTTTATTCCTTTAGGATTCTCTGAAACAGGAAAGATAGAAGGCGGTCTGGTGTTTTTAGGTTACGGTATTTCAGCTCCTGAAGAAAACTATAACGACTATAAGGACAGGAACGGAAATGATATTGATATAAAGGGGAAAATCCTTGTCATGATGAAATATTCACCCGGCGGGAGTGATCCTCATAATAATCCCTTTCAAAAATATGAACCTGCAAGATTCAAAACATTAAATGCAAAAGTTGGCAGGGCTGCAGGAATTATTATTATCAGCGGTCCGAATTCGGGAGATGACAATTTGATTAAGCTTAGTTATGACAATGTGATGCAGGGTGCAGGATTACCTGTGATAAACATCAGGAGAGAAATTATTGAAAGCATTTTCATTCAGAATGGTTTGGACCTTTTGAAGATACAGAATGAAATTGATTCAACAAAAACTCCGAATTCATTTGTCCTGAAAAATTCTAAAGCTCTCATTGAAACCAATGTAAGACCTGTAAAAGCAGAAACCAATAATATTATAGGTTTTCTTGAAGGAAAGGATCCTGTATTGAAGAATGAAGTTATTGTAATTGGAGCACACAAGGATCATCTCGGATACGGAATGTATGGTTCTTTGTACAAAGGTAATGATAAACAAATTCATAACGGCGCGGATGACAACGCTTCCGGAATCGGCGGACTTCTCGAGTTAGCCCAAAAGCTTTCTTTCGAAAGCAATAAGCTCAGCAGAAGTATTCTGTTCATAGCTTTTGGGGCTGAGGAAGCAGGGCTGATCGGTTCTGCTTATTTTACAAAATCTAAAATCTTTGAGAAGACAAATATAGTAGCAATGCTTAATATGGATATGATAGGACGTCTTTCAGAAGATAAATTGATAATTTACGGTACCGGTACTTCTACAGTTTGGAATAATATCCTTGATTCAATAAATATGCATTTTAATTTTAACATGACGAAATCACCGGACGGATACGGACCTTCGGATCATTCTAGTTTTTATGCAAAGGGAATTCCTGTGCTTCATTTTTTTTCAGGAACTCATAAGGATTATCACAGCCCTACTGATGATTATGATAAAATCAATCCTGATGGTGAAGTCAAAATTGCAAGTATGATATATGATATTGTTATTGCTGTAGATGAAATGAAAGCCAGGCCTGATTTTACTAAAGCTATAAGTAATAATAATGAGAACAGATCAATGGGCAGTATAAAGGTCTATGTCGGAACAATACCTGATTATTCTTATGTCGCAGATGGACTGAAGCTTTCAGGGGTAAAGGAAGGCAGTCCCGCTGAAAAAGGGGGATTGAAAGCGGAAGACATAATTATAAAATTCGGTAACATAGAAGTAAAAAATATTTATGATTATATGTATGCAATGGCTGAATACAAGCCGGGGGAAGAAGCGGAGATTGTCGTGTTTCGTAATAATGAAAAGATCAGTCTGAAAATAATCCTTGGTTCAAGATAAAATTCCGAATTAATTCAAATGAAATTAAAAAACGATAACGGAACATCTCTTAAAGGAAATGAAACTGATCTGGGTCTGAGCACTAAAATCACAGACCGAAAGAGGGTAATAAACCGTGACGGAACTTTCAATATTGTAAGAAGAGGCCTTCCGTTCTTTTCGTCGTTCAGCATATATCATTGGCTCATATCAATGTCATGGTTAAAATTTGGTTTCCTTATTTTAGCTTTTTATATAATAACCAACATTTTTTTCGCTTCACTTTATTTTATAGGTTCCGATATTAATTTCAACGGGATCACAGCTACAAATGACTTTGACAGGTTTATAAATGAGTTTTTTTTCAGCACGCAGACCTTCACAACAGTAGGCTATGGCAGGATAAATCCTGTAGGAGTTTATGCAAATATAATTTCATCGATTGAATCTCTTGCAGGTCTTCTTTCACTTGCTGTCATGACAGGTGTTCTTTTCGGAAGATTTGCACGACCGGTGGCCAAAATAATTTACAGTGAAAATGCACTGATAGCACCGTTCAGGGATATTACAGGCTTTCAGTTCCGCATCGCTAATCAAAGAGCCGACCATCAGATGGTAGATGTAGAAGTAGAGCTGATGCTGTTAGGTGTAAAGGATGGAAAGAGAAGCTTTCAGGATATGAAACTTGAATACAAAAAAATTAATTTTTTTACTACAACATGGACTGTAAATCATCCCATCAATGAAGAAAGCCCCTTGTCAGGATTAACAATGGAAGACCTGAAAGATATGAATGCTGAATTCCTTATTCTTCTCAAAGGCTATGATGATACTTTTGCACAAATCGTTCATGCAAGATCTTCATATAAATATGATGAAGTAGTCTGGGGAGCTAAATTTATAAGTGTTTACGGAATGACCGATGACGGAAAGACATTGATTGAGCTTGATAAGATCAGTGAATATCAAAAAACTGAATCAGGACAAAGCTGATATTCAGTCAAAAGAAATGCTACTTCTCAAATAGGATTTATCTTTTATATTAATGCCCTTTAATTTGACATTTCTATAGTAGTATATCTAATAATTCAAACCTGTTATAAAATAATATTCTATATCCAGCTCGTCCTGTCCAGGCTCCTATATTGAATTGCTTCACTTATATGAGCTGCAGAAATATTTTCTTCAGTTGAAAGATCCGCAATTGTACGGCTGACCTTCAGTATTCTGTCATAAGCTCTTGCCGAAAGCCCCAGCTTTGTTATCGCCATCTTCATAAGATTCTCACTGTCTGAATCAACTTTACAAAATTCTTTTATTTCCTTGGTTGTCATATTAGAGTTTGAATAAATACCTTTTCTGTCCTTAAATCTTTTCAGCTGAATGTCCCTGGCCTTTACAACACGTTCGCGTACCTTTTCTGATCTTTCATGCTCCGCTTTGCTCGAAAGATCCTGATACTTTACGGGATTAACATGGATATGAATATCAATCCGGTCCAGTATCGGTCCCGAAATTTTTGCTAAAAATTTCTGAACATCATATTCGGAATACATTGAAGCTTCCTTTTGCGATCCGGCAGGTGTAGGATTCATAGCTGCGACCAGCATAAAGTTGCATGGATATTGAACTGTTATTTTAGAACGTGAAATTGTAACTATCCGGTCTTCAAGTGGCTGACGCATTACTTCAAGAACATTTTTCTTGAACTCGGTGAGTTCATCAAGAAACAGTACGCCGTTATGTGAAAATGAAATTTCACCCGGCTTTGCATTCGGTCCGCCTCCCACCAATGAAACATCGCTTGCTGTGTGATGAGGAGACCGGAATGGTCTTGTTGAAATAATTGCAGAGCTGCCGGGCAAAATTCCTGCAATAGAATGTATCTTTGTAGTTTCCAATGCTTCTTCAAGGGTAAGCGGCGGAAGGATCGTTGGCAATCTTTTTGCAAGCATTGTTTTTCCGGAGCCCGGCAGTCCTATCATAATAATATTGTGTGAGCCGGAAGCCGCAACTTCCATACCCCGTTTAACTTCAGCCTGCCCTTTGACATCGGCAAAATCCACAAGATAATTTCTGTCCTGTTCGAAAATTTTTTTTACATCCACCCGGAAAGGCTGAGGACAAATTTCATTATTAAGGAAATCAATCACTTCTGTCAGAGTTTCAAACGGAAGCACATCGATCCCTTCAACTATAGCAGCTTCTTTCGCATTTTCAAACGGGAGAATTATTCCTTTAAAGCTATTTTTTTTTGCTTCAAGTGTTATCGGCAAGACTCCTGATATGGAGCGGAGCTTTCCATCAAGAGACAACTCTCCTACGAATAAATAGTCTTTAATTTTAAGCGGAGATACCTGCGATGTTTCGGAAAGTATTCCGATCGCGATCGGCAGATCGAATCCTGAGCCTTCTTTTTTTACATCAGCAGGAGCGAGATTAACTGTGTATCTCCTGATCGGAAAGTGAAACATTGAATTTTTAACTGCAGCAGCGACGCGTTCACGGGATTCCTTAACTGCATTGTCAGGAAGGCCGACAATCGCAAATGCAAACAATCCGTTTTCGATGTGTGTCTCTTCTCTTATTATATATGCATCAACTCCAAAAGTGGAAGCAGTAAATACTTCGGTAATCAAATCACAATTTTAAATATCTTCTAAACAAATATTATTAATATTTTCTATGTAACTATTCTCTTCAGTATGGGTGAAAATCATAATTGATTTCACTATGGTCAGTTCTTCTTTTTAAAGACAAGATCAATCGGAACACCGGTAAAGCCGAAATGCTCCCGCATTTTACGTTCAAGGAATTTTTTATAATTATCGGCTATACCGTCAGGATCATTTGCAAAAAACCCAAAAACCGGAGGTGAGCTTCTTATCTGAGTGATATAATTAATTTTTATTTCCTTGCCTCTTAAGGATTGCGGAGGTTTTAATCTGATTTCATTCAGCATTGCATCATTAAGCTCGCTTGTTTTTATTTTTCTGGCTCTTTCGTCGTAAATTATTTTTGCCTCCTCTATGACCTTGTGGATACGCTGCTTTGTCAGTGCCGAAATAAAAATAAATTTTAAATATGAATAGCTTCTGAGATGTTCAGTGATCTTTTGCTCAACCAGCTTTGCAGTATTCGAATCTTTCTCTACTAGGTCCCATTTATTAATTGCAATAAGCAAACCTTTTTTCATTTCAATCACATCTTCAATGATCCGCACATCCTGATGGTCAAGCTTGAAAGTGGCAAGCTTTATATCGGATGATTTACTTAATTCAATTAAAAGATCTTCAGCGTCGACCACGAGTATTGCAACATTACATCTCTCAATTGCCTTATAGGTTCTGACAGTCGAATAGAATTCAATAGACTCCTTTATCTTTGTCTTTCGTCTCAGTCCGGCTGTGTCAATAAGAATTATATCCTCACCATGATATTTCAGATTAGAGTCAATTGTGTCTCTCGTGGTCCCCGGAATTTCGGTAACAATATTTCTTTCTTCATTCAGTATTGCATTTGCAATGGATGACTTTCCTGCATTGGGTTTTCCTATAATGGCAAATTTAATTCTGTTATCATCGCTGTATTCTTCAAATTGCTCAATATCCTTTACAATGTCATCCAGCAGGTCACCGGTATTGAATCCGTTGATGGCTGATAAAGGAAAGGGTTCGCCCAGACCCAGTGAATAAAACTCCATCATGTTAGGCTCCTTTTCAACTGTATCAATTTTATTTGCTACCAGGATTATTTTTTTCTCGTTTGAATATTTTCTTAATATGTTTGCAATTTCATAGTCAACAGGATGAAGCCCGTTCTTTGCGTCAACTACAAATAAGATCTCATCAGATTCTTCAATAGCTTGTTTTACCTGAGTCCTTATTGCCTTTTCAAATCTTTCTTCCGAATCGGTAACGAATCCCCCGGTGTCAATAAGAAAGAATTTTCTGCTCGTCCACTCGACCTCGCCGTAATTCCTGTCCCGTGTAACACCGCTTGTAGAATGAACAATTGCTACCTGACCGCCGACAAGCCTGTTAAATAAAGTTGACTTGCCTACGTTAGGTCTCCCGACTATTGCTACAATATTTTCCAATATTTTTAACTAAGATTTAAATGATGTTCAGACTAAAATTCTCTTTATTAATTTACTTAAACTTCTTTCAAATTAATATTACCATTTAATCTTAAAATAGTATTGAATAGAACATCTGTCCAAAACGATTAGTGTA
>JBDTWU010000198.1:0-4875 GCA_040006535.1 bacterium
GGATATTTTAAGATCATAAATGAGTCCGTTCCCACTGCATTAAAAAATCTTGGATATAGTGTTAAAGAAATTGATGAAATTATTAAATATACAAAAGGTCATGGCTCTCTTATTGGCTGTCCGAATATTAATGCCCAGTCACTTACCGAAAAAGGTTTTACAAAAGAAATTCTTACCAAGATTGAAAAGTCTCTTCCTTCGGTGTTCGATATTAATTTTGCCTTCAACAAATGGACACTCGGTGCGGGGTTCTGTAAGAATGCACTGGGCTTTTCTGAAGAGCAGCTTGATGATCCTCTTTTTAATGTATTAAAAGAACTGGGTTTCAGTAAAGAGCAGATCGAAGAAGCTAATGATTATGTTTGCGGAACGATGACGGTCGAAAATGCACCATATCTTAAGGAAGAGCATTATGCGATTTTTGATTGTGCTAACAAATGCGGAAAGAAAGGAACAAGATATATTTCTGCTGATGCTCATATAAAAATTATGGCAGCAGCCCAGCCGTTTATATCCGGAGCCATCTCCAAAACGATCAATCTGCCGAATCACGCAAATATTGAGGATATGAAGAAAGCTTATATGACTTCATGGCGCCTTGGTGTCAAGGCGAATGCTCTTTACAGGGACGGCTCCAAATTGTCACAGCCGTTGAATACAATTAAAGATGATGAAGCGATTATACTTGAAACAGGAGAGGATGTAAGTCTTGAAGTTTCAAGTACGAATGATATTGTAAAGGTTGCAGAAAGGATCATTCACAGATATATTGCAAAAAGAAGGAAGCTTCCATTCAGAAGAAAGGGTTACACCCAAAAAGCAAAAATCGGAACTCACTCTGTCTATCTCCGTACCGGTGAATATGAAAACGGACAGCTTGGAGAAATATTCATTGATATGCACAGGGAAGGTGCAGCATTCAGAAGCCTTATGAATTGTTTTGCAATATCAATATCGCTGGGTTTGCAGCATGGAGTTCCTCTTGAAGAATTCGTAGATGCATTTGTATATACACGCTTCGAGCCTAATGGTATTGTTATCGGGAATCCGAATATAAAAATGAGCACGTCTATAATAGATTATTTATTCAGAGAGCTTGCCGTTACTTACCTTGGAAGAAACGACCTTTCGCATATAGAAAATAACGCTGAGCTTCAGCGCTCGCCGATAGACGCGATATCAAAGCTCGAAGGTGATAATGACTTTGATGAAGAAGAGGTTTACAGCGAAAAAATAATCGAAGTGCATCCTCCCAATATTAAAGATCCGGTAGTTACAACACTGGCAACAGTTAAGACAGAATCAAAGATAAAATTATCCAGCAATGGAGCTTCAACATTTGATAAAATAAAAGAAGCCAGACTTAAAGGTTATACCGGCGATATCTGCACTTCATGCGGCAGTGTAACGATGGTAAGAAATGGTACATGTCTGAAATGTATTACGTGCGGTGAGACAAGCGGATGCAGTTAAAGAGCAATTATCAATTTACAATTATCAATGTTCAATTAAAGCCAATTGCTGAAAAGTAATTAGCTTTTTAAATGAGACGTTGTTTTCGGAATATTTATTTGATATCTACTGTGACCTGGCCTTATCCCAGATATCCGGAGAAACAAGCCCTTCAATTGTTTCATATAACTTATTAATATTATCGGAATACTTTACATTGACCTGTGATGGAACCTGTATAGTTGCAGGTTTTGTATCCTGGGTTGCATATTGAAGCCTGTTTATTAAAAGATCTTTTTGAGGACCACCGGTTATGTTCTTATCACTTTTTAAATTCTCTTCGCTGAGAACAAACACCTTGCTCTTCATTAATGCCTTATTCAATTTATTTAACCCCTTCTTTCCAACAGCAAAATCATATTCCTTAGTTATTGAAGATTTGGTATAAGTAAGCTTTCCGGCTCCAGTTTCATTTATCAGAATAATAAAATTATACTGATATTCCGGAGATACAGGTCCTTTGGAATAAGAATATGAAATTGTAGCCCACTCGCCGGCCTGAGAGTAACTTTTACTGATAAGAAAAAGGGTAAAAACTAAAAATAATATTTTTTTCATTTGTTCAATTTTATTTTTTTAAAAGTTATTTTGAATTTTATGATATAAATATTTATTAATTATTTGACTCACTTCAATATAGATGTATCTGGAATAAATATAATTACAGTTTTCCTCAGGGGATTCAGGTTATTTAAGCAAAACCAATTTTCTCGTTTTAATACTTTCTCCCGTACCTAGCTTATAATAATAGATTCCGCTGGGAAAGTTTTCGGCATTCCACTCTATAGAATAGCTTCCCGCATTTTGTTTTTGATTTACTAATGTCGCAACTCTTGCTCCCGTAATATTAAAAATTTCCAGCTTCACAATCCCCGTGTAATGGAGATCGTAATTTATTATAGTCGCCGGGTTAAACGGATTCGGATAATTCTGGTATAGCTGTATTGATTCAGGTAATTCAATGTTGTGAGTAGTAATACCGACCAGCTCTGAATTGTATTTTAAAATCACACCATTATTACCAACTGCCCATCCATTTCTCTGATCGGAAAAAAACATATCAACAATTATAGACGAATCGGGAGTATCAATAACTTCCCAGTTACTGCCTCCATTAAAAGATAACAAAAATTTATCGACGATACTTAGAGGCACCCATGCTTCATTATGAGTTCTGAATGCAATCGCGCTGGGAATTCCGAAAACACCCAGCTCATCATAATTCCACACTATGCCACCATTGGAAGTTTTCACATTGCTTGAGCCGTATTCATAATCTCCTCCCACGGCAATTATATTCAACGGATCAAAAATATGAATATCGTTTAGGGGCTCAGGGCCTACGATCCTGGTATTCCAGCTGACACCCCCATTGGTTGTGTTCCAGATCACACCGGCAATATCAAAACCGCCGCCCACTGCAAAGCCATTGTCGGCATTAATAAATTTTATCTCTTTAACAGGAAATCCCAGTACCAGGCCGGAGTCTATCACTCCAAGTGCCCATGTGTTTCCTGCATTAGTTGTATAATAAATTTTCCCGCCGGTGCCGCCAATATAACCATTTAATGAATCCCGGAAGTAAATTGTATTTAAAAATAAATTTGTATCAGGAAATAAATAATTGCTCCAGGACTCTCCCCCGTTTGAAGTCGATAGAATTCTTGTTCCGAAAAAATTTGGAGGGTTGAAATCAATTTCCCATGACAAAGCATATCCGTTTCGTTCATTAAGAAAGAATATAGAATTTATATTATAAGTTACTCCTGTTTTTTGAAACGACCAGCTTTGTCCCTTATTAGTAGTGTGAATTATAATTCCGGAATCCCCGCCAATCCATCCCCTGAGGCTGTCCGTAAAAAAGCAGACACTGAGATTGTTTATTGTCGGACTTTGCTGTTTTAACCAATATTCCTGAGAATGAAGTTTAGTTTGTGTTGAAATAAAAATTAAAATTATGATGAAAATTTTTGGCATCAGTTGCTTTAGAAAAATATAATTTAATCAATAATGTTTACAAAAAATTTTATATAAAAAAATAAGTTGCTTCAAGGCTTGATATGTTATAATCATAGAATTATTTGTTAAGTTAATAATCATAATATTTGTAAAATAATATATACTTCAGCCGGTTCCTTGACCGGTATTTATTTTTTCTCTCAGGGCAAACTATTTCTTTTTCTGAAAAACCATTCAAGACAAAGTAAGAAAATTAATACACCAAGATAATAAGGACTGATATTCAGTTCCAGATTTTTCTTCGAACGGATTTCTGTTTTTGATACCTCACCGAATTTTTTCAATGTGTTTTTAATCTCTTCCGTATTCATGTCTGAGAAATTTCTTCCCCTGCTTTCATTTGACAGGGAATTGAGGATCGTATTATCAGCCCTCGTAAGCCTGAATTCAAAATTATTCTCACCAATTGCAAACCTGTTGTGAATACTTTCTACAAGATTATTTTTGGAAATAAGCTCCGCCGTATAATCATAGTTGCCGTCAACTGGTACATTTACTTCACCTTCATAAAATTTATTTTCCTTTTTCATCAGCATTAATTCGTTATTAAAACCGGCTCCCGTGATCCGTATTTTTATCTGCTCACCGCCCTGTATTTCAAAGTTGGTTATCCGGGCTTCAAATTTCACTTTTTCATATCGGGAATAAATTTGCCTGCTTGTTTCAACAGTAAATGTTTTTTTACTTTCTTTGTTCGTAATAGAAACCGCCGAACTTGAAAGAATGTAATTCATTACTTCCCGGGCATTATTTTTCTCGCGGCTAAGCTGCCATTTGTAAGTTCCATAAGCTAAAAATGCAGCCGATTTATTTTTATCTGTATTCTGAATTACCAATGCAGGCTCCGAATTTTTAGTCATAAGCAAAAATGTTTCGGCAGATGAATTTAAAGCAAACACCGAAGCTGACCTGAAAATACCAGGTAAGGAGTTAACTGACGATATTAAGCCGGTGTTTTTAAATACGTCATTCTTTACAGAGCTTACGGCTTTAATTCCGGTTGATTCTTCATTTTCGGAGAATTGTGAAATCCGGAAAGGAAGATTGTCCTGCATAAGAGCTAGCTTTCTGTAATCTGTATTTTTGGAGGCAAAAAAAATAAGAGAAGAATTATTTTTATCAAGGCTTTCATTAATTTCATTTAAAATATTCTGATTTGTTATCGCGGTAGGAAACCCGATAAAAATAAATAAATCAAAATTATTTACATCAGGCAGCGTCCCTTCATAAAATTCCGAGGCGGATTTTTGTGTTAATATCGTGGCTTCAAAATTTTTTATTTTTTTTATTTCTTCTGTAATAAATGCCAGATCAGCACTTGGTCCGCCCCCAAGAACAAGGATC
>JBDTWU010000199.1:0-1870 GCA_040006535.1 bacterium
GAAAGATTATTTTGTAATGCGGTGGAATTAGCTGTTCCAAAATTTGATGATGCAAATGGTGAATACTGGAATTTTACGTCAGCACTTACATTGAACCGGTCGGATATCTTATAATACATAGAATTAATATAAGATGTAAGAGCAACATTTCCGTATCCGGTAGTTATCATAGAAACATTAAATGAATGTTTCATAGAAAAATTTTTCGGGTTGATAAATCCAAGTATTAAGTTATTTTTGCTTTTATTGTAAGCAGTGGGAATTTTATTTTCACCTTTGAACTGTGCGAAGGAAATATTTGAACTTATAATTAAAACTATTAATACAGCTATTATCTTTTTCATGTTCGTTAATTAATTTAGGTAAAATTCCCGTTTATACTCAGAAATGTCAATGATAAATACTATACGGTTGCTTTATTGAAGTTTAACTTCTTTACCATTTCATATACAGCAACCCCGTAAGCGACAGAAACGTTCAGCGACTGTTTCATCCCCAACATTGGCAGTTCAAAAGCAATGTCGGCTAATTCAATAATCTCTTTTGAAACACCGCTGATTTCATTTCCAAGAACAAGACATAACGGAAAATCTCTTTCCTCAATATTCCATATTAAATTTTTCGTATCTGTAATTTCGAGCACTGCAATTTTTATGTTCCTGCATTTGAGCGACAGGACAACTTCAAGCGGATCTTTGTGATATTCCCATGGAACACTCCCGGTTGCCCCGAGAGCTACTTTTTCAATTTCTTTTCTGGGTGGAAATGGTGTGTATCCGGTAAGAAATAATTTTTCTATGAATGCTCCGTCTGAAGTTCTGAAAATGGCTCCAACATTGAATATGCTTCTGATATTGTCGCACAAAACATATATAGGATTTCTTTTATAACTATTTATTTCTTCAATTTTTTTTCTTTCAATCTCAATCTCTGAATGTGAAAGTTTTCGCATTTTATATTTATGATTCTCTGGATAACTTGATTAAGATTTTAAAGTTAATATAAATAAACAATTCACATTATGCTGACTCAACAGGTTGAAATGATAAATGAAATTAAAAACTTTTTTTCCGCTGAAGGGATTTTATCAAAGAATTATAATGGCTTCGAATACAGGCATTCTCAGGAGTCGATGGCTGATTCTATTCTGAAAACCCTTGAAAGCAGATCTCACATTTTTATAGAAGCACCGACAGGTGTAGGCAAAAGCTTTGCTTATCTTGTTCCTGCAATTTATTATGCTAAAAAAAATCAAAAGAAGGTTATCGTTTCCACTTACACTATTAATCTTCAGGAGCAGTTGATCAGCAAGGATATTCCATTTCTTCAGAAGATATTTCCTCTGCAGTTCAAAGCAATGCTGCTGAAGGGAAGGAATAATTATCTATGCCCTAAGAGATTACGCCGTGCATTTGAAAATTCAAGTTCTCTATTTGAAACGGAAGAAGAGCAAAATCTCGAGCTGATTTATCAATGGTCAAAGAATACAACGGACGGGACGCGTTCGGATATAAACTTCAAGATCAATGACAACGTCTGGAATTCCTTATGTTCCGAAAGAGGGATCTGCACAACAAAAACCTGCGGCGGTGAAGATACTGATTGCTTTTATCATAAAGCAAAGAAGGAGCTTGCCGAATGTGATGTGATAATTGTAAATCATCATTTATTCTTTACTCTCTTTGACGGAATATCAGAGGACAGGGAAGGATATTTATATAAAAATGATTTTGTAATTTTCGATGAAGCCCATACAATAGAGCAGGTTGCAACCGACCATATCTCTCCGGCATTTTCCAGGGAAATGCTGAGATATAATCTTCTCAGACTATACAATCCGAAAACCAAGAAAGGATTTCTTCTTTACCTG